>CATMNW010000001.1 GCA_950071875.1 uncultured Erythrobacteraceae bacterium
ATGCATGGAAAGTTGCATGGATTGGGCAACGTCTTCCTTGGACGCTTCCAGCGCCGTGCATTCATCCAGCACCATGGCGATGTCGCTGCCCAACGCCGATTGGATCTGCACCACCCGCTCGGGCGTCAGTTCCAGCAGGCTGCCGTCAATGTGAGAGCGGAATGCGGCGGCCTGGTCCGTGACTTGCGTAATGCGAGCGAGGCTGAAAATTTGAAAGCCGCCACTATCGGTCAGGATCACGTCCCCCATTTCCTGCAAGCGCACGAAATGCGGGTAATCCAGCGGGTCGATCAAGGCGACATTCTCTCGGTCGGCCAGTATCTTCTCCATGACCGGGCGCACATTGGGGTTGGGATGAACCGGAAAAATCACGCCGACATCCTCGCGCGCAGAGAGCGTGCGCAACGCCGCCGCTATCCGTTCCATCCCCGGACCGAAATTCTCCCGCCGATGCGCCGTCACCGCAATAATCCGCTTGCCCGCGAACCGCTTTGCCAACGCATCGAGCCCGGCGCCCAGCTGCGGCCTGTCGCGCAAGATACCCTGGGTGGTCAGCAGCGCATCGATCACGGTATTGCCCGTGACGTGGATCCGTGTGGGATCGGTATTTTCGGCCCGCAGGGCTGCAGCGGCACCTTCGGTGGGCGCGAAGTGCAGATCGGCAATTACGCCCGTGGCGCGGCGGTTTACTTCTTCGGGCCAGGGCGAATAGATGTCGCCGCTGCGCAGGCCGGCCTCGACATGGCCGACCGGGATCTTCCGGAAATAGGCACTTAGCGAGACGACCATCGTGGTCAGGGTATCGCCATGGACCAGCACGCGATCCGGCTGCAAATCGTCGAGCACCTTGCCGAACGAGAGCAGGATGCGAGAGGAAAGCTCGTCCAGCGATTGGCTGGGTCGCATCAGATCCAGATCGACGTCGGGCAGGATGCCGGCAATATCGAGCACCTGGTCGAGCAGTTCGCGATGCTGGGCGGTCACCGCCACGAGGGTTTCGATCCCCTCGGTAGCCCGCAGCTGGTGGACCACAGGAAACATCTTGATCGCCTCGGGCCGTGTGCCGAAAACGACCAGGATCCGTGCCATGATGCTGCCTCCTGTGAATGCCGTGCGGATATCGACCAAGCACGCCCGGCTCCGGCTATGGCCAGCCCCGCACGCGCGCGCAAGCCCGAGCCTGGGCGCTGGCGATCGAATGGGAAAGCACCACGCAAAACCATTTTCCTACTCGTGCCTGCGTGCATAAGGGGAGGGCTTCTTCGCATTCTGACAGCAAGGAGCCCCACCGATGAACGATCGTTTCCGCAACAATGCCGACAGCCCGATGGCACCCGCCGCGCGTGCCTTCGCCGCCAGCCCTTCGGATGTCTCCGACCTTCCGGAAGCGACCAAGGCGATCTATATCGGCGGCGCGGGCGATGTGGCCCTGCGACCGATCGGCAACACACAGGACGTCGTTTTTGTCGGGCTATCGGCAGGTACGATACTCGACGTCAGGGCCTCGGCGATCCGCGCCACGGGCACCACGGCAACCGACATCGTAGGGCTGGCATGACCATGCTCGGTTTCGGAACCTACCGGGGCGCACGCCGAACCCGGCCCCCCGCCGCCGCCGCCCCTCCTTCCGAGCTGTCTCCACGTGACGCGCTGATCGCTGCACCTGCCACTCTGGCGGTGTGGGATACGACCGAAGCTGCCTCTATGACGCGGCCCGAAGGTGGTCATCCTTCCGCGCCCGGCGATACGATCGGCACGCTGGCTAATCTCAAGTCGGCCGGCACTTTCAGCTGGACCGCGGCGTCACCCTCCGTGGCCCCGCAATGGCAGCACGGCAAAATCGCGTTCGATGGCGTCGATGACGATCTGCGGCTGCAGATCCCTGACCTGCCACGCAGCGATCTGCACGTGATCTTCCTGCTGAAGACCGACGATGCCGCAGGTCTGCTCGTGTACGCCAGCACCAACACGTATCTGGGTGCCTGGGAAGCCAGTCCTGCGGCCAACAGCAGTGGCAGCGGGACGTATTATATCGATGGTACAGGCTTTTCCTCGGGCAGCGCGACCCGCAGCCAGATCAAGGCGCTGGTTGCGGACGGCCGTTTCCATCGCATCGGCTTCCAGATGGCCCACGGATCCACGAGCCAGTTGCCGCGGATCGGGGGATATGGGGTGCAATATTGCGTGCAAGGTGTGCTGATCCCGATCTGCGCGCTGCAAACCACCCACAGCGGCTTTGCCGATGCGCTGGCTCTCGCCATCGCCTATTGCGATGAACGCGCGGCCGGGTTGACCGAATAGCGGCAGCCCGGATGCACAAATTCGCGTGCCCAGGTGCAGGATCGACGGGCGGCTGGAGTGCGTGTGCGAGCCACGCAGAAAACCGCCCCTCGATCCTGCCGTTCGGCATGACATAGGTGGCCGGTTTCCTTTACAAATTCGGCACCTGTCACTAGGTGTGGCGCCGCTGGCCGACCGGGGCGGCCACGGAGAGTTCCTTTGCATATCTTGATGAGCGTCAACCGGGCATGGAATGTCTGGAACTTCCGCCAGCCACTGGTCGAAGCGCTTATCGCCGACGGACATCGGGTGACGATACTCGCGCCCGCGGACGAGACGGTCGCAAAGCTTGAGGGCATAGGCGCACAAGTCGAACCCTTCGCGATGGATGCAGGCTCGTTTGGTACGTTCGAGAATGCGGTGCTCGTGCCACGCTTTGGCCGCGCGTTCGGGACGCTGCGGCCCGACATCGTGCTCAGCTTTACCATCAAGAACAATCTGTTCGGCGCGCTCGCGGCGCGGTGGCGGGGCATTCCTTTCGTGCCGAACGTCACCGGGCTCGGGACGGTTTTCCTGGGTTCGCGCGCACTTTTCGAAATCGGCCGGGCGCTTTACCGGGTAAGCTTGGGAAAGAGTCCGGTGGTCTTCGTGCAGAACGAGGACGACCGGGAATTCCTCGTGTCGAAGCGAGTCCTGCTAGCCGAACAATTGCGGCTGTTGCCGGGATCGGGGATCGATACCCAGCGGTTCGCCCCCTCTCCCCTGCCCGGCAAGCAGGATGAGGTGGTCTTCCTCATGATATCGCGCCTGCTGCGCGACAAGGGGATCGAGGAATATCTTGCCGCCGCGCGCCGCGTAAGGCGAACGCGGTCTAACGCGCGGTTCCAATTGCTCGGCCCGCTCACATCGGACAACCCGACCGCGCTTTCCGCAGCCGAACTTCAGCCCTTCATAGACGATGGCTCGATCGAGTATCTCGGCGCAACCGACGATGTCAGGCCGTTTATCGAAGATGCCGACTGCGTGGTATTGCCATCTTATCGCGAGGGGGCGCCCCGATCCCTGATCGAGGCTGCGGCGATGGGGCGCCCCTTGGTCGCGACCGACGTCGCCGGGTGCAGCGCGGTGGTCGATCATGGTGAAACCGGCTTGCTTTGCGCCGCGCGGAGCAGCGATGCGCTGGCAGATGCGATGGAAAAGATGCTCGATCTCGGGCCGGAAGCGCGTCAGGCGATGGGATCGGCAGGGCGGACAAAAATGGTCGCGCAATACTCGGTCGATTACGTCATCGAGGCCTACCGGCAAGCCATTGCGGAGTTGACTTGAGCGACACGAGAAGATCAAGCGTGAACGGTCGGCAAGGACGAGCCGCATCGATCGCAGTGCGAACAGGACGGTCTGCAAACCGAGACCGGAAGGGGTTACCATAAATGGCGGCATTTGCGGGCCGGAAACGCCAACGCAAGAAGCGCGGAGCAGCAGAGCAGACTACCGAGCCGATCGTGGTGGTCGCTGCGCTGTTCGTCTTCATGATGGCCGCGCTTGGCGGATCGTCGCGGTACGACGCGATGCAGCTTGCGATCCTGCTGCCTATCGCGTGCCTTGCTGCCGGGTACGGCTTGCTGAAGGCGTGGGACAAAGACTGGCGAGAGCTGCGCACGCCCCTGATCGTGCTGCTGTTGTGGACGGGGCTGTGCCTCTTGCAGTTGATCCCGCTGCCGCCCGACCTTTGGCGAGCGCTCTCGGGGCGTGGGCCGATGACGCTGGTTGCCGACGCGATCGGCGACCGCGACTGGCGGCCCCTGTCGATGGTACCCTGGCGCACCCAGCATGCCCTGTGGATGATGGCGGTGCCGCTTTCCACCCTGTTCGTCTGGGCGGCGCTCGGCCGCAAGGCCATGAGGTTTGCGATCGTCACGATCATTGCCATTGCGCTGGCGAGTGCACTGCTGGGGATTTTGCAGGCGTCCTATGGCGAAAGCAACGTGCTGCACTATTACAAATATTCGGATCCGCGCCAGCCGGTGGGCCTGTTCGCCAACCCAAATCACGCGGCCATTTTCGGCGCCGCGTCAATGATCCTGATTGCCGGATTTGCGCGGATAGCGCCGCGTCCGCAGCCGAGTTGGGTATTCCCCTCGCTGGGCGTGATCTACTTCACGCTGCTGATGTTCCAGCTCATCAACGGATCGCGCGGCGGGCTTGCGCTGACTGCCCTGGCGCTGGGATGCAGCGGCATGCTGTTCGTGATCGAAAAGCCGCGGTCGCGCACTAAACGGGGTGGTTCGAAACTCTCGAACTTGCTGCGATCGCACCGGTTCAGCATCGCGGTGCCGCTGGTTGTGATCTCGGTTGTGCTCCTCTTCCTGCTATATCTCGCAGACCGCATGCCCGCCTTGCAGCGTTTGTCGGCTGCTGGCCCGCTGGACGATCTGCGCTTTCGAGTGACGCCCATCCTGGTGCGCATGATGGGGGACTTCTTCCCGTGGGGCTCGGGCTTCGGAAGCTTCGAAGACGTCTTCTATGCATACGAGACCAATGATGTTCTCATCCCATCCTATTTGAATCAGGCGCACGACGACTGGCTGCAGGTCGTCATCGAAGGCGGGCTGCCCGCGGCGGCACTGTTGATCGCGGGCCTGCTCTGGATCGCGCGCACGCTCATCCGATTATGGCAGTCCGGCAGGCAGGGACGGATCGCGGCCCTTTGCGGCGCGGGCATCACAACCGTCTTGATCCTCGGCAGTGGATTCGACTATCCGCTGCGGACCCCATTGTTTCAGATGGTTGCGATTTTGCTGCTTGGGATTCTTGCCCACCTTCCTGCCACTTTTCGAGACCGGCAGGCAGGCGAGGTTTCATTTTCTCACAGAGCTTCGGCGGTTACAGAGCCCGCCATGGAGGACGGGACGCCATGACCCATAAATTCGGCCTGTTAGCCTTGCTGTGCTTGTCTGCATTGGCACTTGGCGGCTGCGCGACCACCAGTGAGATCGCCGCCGCTCCCGGCATCGAGGCGACCGATCTCCAATCGCTGCCAGCACCCAAGAGCGGTGCATACTACGGTCTGCGTCCTCTCGATTCGCTGCAAATCAGCGTGCGTCAGGACGAAACACTGGGTGGAACCTACGTGGTCGAGACGGACGGCTACATCGATTATCCTTACCTGGGACGGGTGTATGCAGCGGGGCTTCTGCCCGGCGAACTCGCCAATCGGATTGCGGCGGGCCTCAATCCCAGGTTCGTTCTCGACCCGGATGTAACGGTGCGGGTGAGCAGCGAACGCTCACCCACGATCTCGATCGGCGGACAGGTTGCGACGCCCGGCAACGTATCGGTCATCCAGGCGCCCACTCTGATGCGGGCGGTCAATATGGCCGGCGGTACGACCGAATATGCAAAGCTCGACGACGTGCTGATCTTTCGCGAGGTCGATGGCCGCAAATATATCGGTGTCTACAATCTTTCCGCGATTTACCGCGGCAACTACGAGGATCCGGCACTCTATCCCGACGATATCGTGATGGTCGGCGATTCGCCCGCCCGGCGACGGGCTGAATCACTTCTCCAACTGTTTTCCCTTGCCATCACGCCGGTCATTTTGATCGACCGGCTCGTTAACTGAGACCCTCATGGATTTTGCCCCTTCGCAACACCATTCCAATGAAGCCGAGACCACAGCCGAAACGGGGCACGGTACGGGCGGATTGACCGACCTCATCGATCCGCAGCGTCTGGCGCAGCGGGCGTTCGAGCTGCGGTACTGGCTGCTCGGTATCGTCGCCGCCGCGGTAACTCTCGCGATCCTCGCAACGGTCCTGCAAGACCCGCAGTATCTTGCAAGTTCGCGGATCGAGATTAGCCGTGTGGACGCCGGCGCGACGCAGATCGAGGGTGTGGCGATCGATGTAGAGGATCGCGACCGGCAATATTACGAAACGCAGTATGTCTTGCTGCGGTCCCGCTTCCTTGCCGAACGGGTCGTCGAGGCCGAAAACCTGACTCAGGATCGCGCAGCGATCGAGGCTCTCGGCTACCCGGAGACCGCGTCACCGTCGGCGGAACAGCTTGCGCGCAATCTGCTCGGTCATGTTCAGGTCGAACCGATTCCCCAATCCAACCTGGTCGACATTTCCGTCAGGAGCGGCGGAGCTGCTACGTCATCCAAGCTTGCGAATGCCTGGGCCGAGCAGTTCATCCGAGCCAATTACGACAAGCGGTTCGGCGACACACAAGACGCCCGCCGACGGTTGGAGCGGCAGTTGGCGGAACAGCGCGAACGACTCGAAATATCCGAAGCTGCGCTCATTTCTTACGCGAACGAGAATGGCATCGTAGTGCTGCAGCGTGGGGCATCGGGAGATAGTGAAGGCGGAGGGCAGCAGACCCTCGTGGAAACCCGCCTTTCGCAATTGAACGAGGCGCTGGCCGAAGCAACCGCCCGCCGGATCGAAGCCGAAGGTGCCTCGCGGGCGGCCTCGGTCGCAAATGCGGGCGCGGCGACGATCCGTTCACGGATCGCTGAGGTCGAGGCCACGCTTGCGCGGCTGCGAACCACGCTTGGCCCGGAAAACTCCCAGGTGGAGGCAAGCGAGGCAGAGCTTCGTTCGCTCAGGTCGGCGCTGTCGAAGGAAAGCGGCATCACGGGCGCAGCGAGCGATGCGCAGCTGCGCGGTGCGCGTCAAGTTGAGGCGGAACTGCAAGCCCGATTCGACCGGGCGAAGGCCGAGTATCTGGCGCAGCAGAACCAAGGCGTACAATACGGCATCCTCGATCGGGAGGTGAACACCAACCGGCAATTGTACGACGCCTTGCTGCAGCGGTACAAAGAGCTGGATGTCGTTGGCGGCGGCCGGAACAACATCGCGCTTGTCGAGCGCGCAGAACAGCCCGGCGGCCCCTACAGCCCATCGTTGGTGAGGAATCTATTCCTTGCCCTGCTGGTGGCGCTGGGCCTTTGCGGCGGGCTTGTTTTCGCCCGGGAGATCTTCGACGATACGGTCCGCGATCCCTCCGAACTGCGGCGCAGGCTGGGGCTTCCCGTGCTCGGCCTCATTCCGAAGTTCGAGGCCGACGAGGTGGAGAACCAGCTCGGCGATACGCATTCCGAGCTATCCGAAGCCTATGCCTCCACGCGCGTGGCGATCAATTTCGCGACCAAGCCGGATGACAAGATCATTCTCGTCACCAGCACGCGTCCGGATGAAGGCAAGTCGCTCACCTCTCTCGCGATCGCCTACAACTTCGCGCGCTTGAAGAAGAAGGTGCTGCTGGTCGACATGGATCTGCGGCGCAAAGGCATTTCGATCCGGCTGAACGAATCCAAATCTACCGAAGGGATGTCGACCTATCTCGCCGGCCAGATCTCCAGCCTGCCGACCGTCCACAAGGACGAGTTCGGGCTCGATTTCGTCCGCGCGGGCACTTCAACGCTGAACCCGGCCGACATTCTTTCGACCTCCCAGTTCCAGATCGTCCTCGACGAACTCAGGAAGCATTACGACTGGATCGTTCTCGATGCGCCGCCGTTGCTCGGCCTGGCCGATACTCCGCAGATTGCCGACGCGGTCGACGCGATCGTCTACGTCGTGCAGGCAAACGGCAGCACGTTCCGCTCGGTTCGCCAGGCGGTCCAGCGGCTGCGCGCCAGCCACGGGAAGCTGCTGGGCGCGGTGGTGACAAAGCTCGATTACCGTAACGAAAGCTATGCCTACGGCTACAAGTACGGCTACGGTTACGATTACAAGTCCGAATAAGGGGGGCGGAGCCAGATGTTGACGGTACCGATGCGCCCCTGGATCGCCACGGCCATCGTCGTGGCAAGCCTGCTGTCGGCCGTGGCAGCGGGCCAGCAGGCGTTCGGCAATGCTGTCGCCAGGGTCCTCCCCGACACGGCGGCCAAGGCCTCGTCATCCTCGCCATATCCGCTTGAGAAGCTGGCTCGTGCCAACCTGACAGTGGGCACGCAGGAGCAGGGCTTCGCATCGGTCGATGTCAGCAAATCCCTGCCCTACGCGCGCGAGGCACTGGACCGTTCCTTGCTCAGCCCGCTGTCGCTTGCGATCCTCGCCTGGAACGCGCCGGCCGAGCAGCGCGAGCGGATACTCGCTGCGGCGAGCAATATCAGCCGGCGCGAGGCGCTGCTCCAGACGGCGTTGATGATCCAGGCGTCTGCGCGTGGTGACGACGCCGCAACGCTGCCGATCATCGACGCGCTGCTGCGGGTTAACCCCGAGGCGACAGGCACGATCGGCAATGGCCTGGTGCAGGCCCTCAGGCAGGAAGCCGCCATTCCGGAGCTGCGCAAGTTGATGGCCGGCGGTGCCCCGTGGAGCGATGCGTTCCTGATCAGCGCGTCGCGGGATGCAGAGGCGGTCGACAATCTTGTGCGGCTGCGCCTTGCCCTGCCGCCCGAGGCCGATATTTCACCCGAAACCGATCGCGAGCTTGTGGTCAATCTGGTCCGCGCGGGCAACTTCGGCGGAGCCATTGCGCTCTACCGCGCCTTCGATTCCTCGGGCAAAACCGCGGCACAGGCGCAGCAGCTGGACTGGAAGGCGCAATTCCCGCCTTTCGACTGGGGTCTGGCCGACAGTTACGATGCCTACGCACGAACCCGGCGCGAAGGAGGGCTCGCGATCCGCGTGCAGCCCGGCAGTGGCGGCGTGCTGGCCACACGCATGCTCGACCTGCCACCCCAGGTAACCGCCCTGCGCATCGAACATGCGATCGATATTGCAGGAGACAGGGATACGCTGTCGGCGAAGCTCACATGTGCGGGCGACGGCCCGGAACTGTCCGCAAAGGATTTCACCACCTCACCTGTAGTGCTGCCCGTGCCAGCGCGACCGGCAGGTTGCGACGTCCTGGTGCTTTCGATCGAGGGGCGCGCATGGTCCGCCGGCGAGATCATCGAAGGCCCGATCACCGCCATCAAACTGCTGCGCTAGCTGCGGCCGAGGCAGCCGCTTGTCACGCCAAGGGCCACAATCTATACCCCCAGCGATCGAACGCGGAAGGCGACGCAACCCGTCCGCGCAATCCTGTCCGGCAATTTCGCCGCGTCGATTGGGGCCATGATCGGCGCAATGAAAGCAATGAATTCCACAATCGGACGGCTGGAAGGTGCGCGCGTGCGCCTGCGCCTCGTCGATCCATCCGACGCCCCGTTCATCCACGGGCTACGCGTCGATCCCGCCCTGAATACCCATCTGTCTCCCGTCGACGGCTCGGTCGCTGGCCAGCGGGCGTGGATCGAACGATACAAGGCCCGGGAGGCAGCGGGCACGGAATACTACTACCTGATCGAGCGCGCCGATGGCGTCCCGTGCGGCACCGTTCGGCTTTACAACATCGGCGAGCAGCGCTTCACTTGGGGGAGCTGGATTCTCAATGAGGACAAGCCGCCCAAGGCCGCGATCGAGAGCGCACTGCTTTCATTCGGCGTGGGTTTCGAAACGCTCGGACTCGATATTGCCGACGTGGATGTTCGCATCGCGAACGAGCGCGCAATTGCCTTCTATCGCCGTCTCGGGATGACCGAAGTTCGGCGGGACGAGAAGGAATTGTTTTTCACTTTCAGCGCAGCCCAGTTTGCCGATGCCATGACGGCTTTCGATACTCTCGAGACGACAGGCACGGAGGAGAAGCGATGACCGCGGCCGTAACACGCGAGGGCGTTACCGTTGAGGAAGGTGCGCAGATCGCCGAGAGTGCGGTCTTTGCAGGTGCCGGAATCACGGTGGGCGCAGGCGCGATCCTAGAACCGGCGTGCGTGATCGGCACCGGTGTATCGATCGGCCGCGGCGCATGGCTGCGCGCGGGGGCCGTTGCGCTGCGAGACGTCCCGCCGAACGCCATCCTCGAAGGAAACCCTGCTGAGGTTGTCGGTTACCGTCCTTCGTCGGACCAGGTTCAGCGGACCACCCATCACGTCGATTTGGCCCAGTATCTCGATCACCCGAGGCCGACCAGGATCGATCTGGCCGTCGGGGGCGGCGCGCTTTATCTGATGCGCAAGATCGGCGATCCCCGAGGGTCGCTGACCGTCGGCGAGCTCCCCGATGAACTGCCGTTTCAGCCGGCCCGGTATTTTACCATTTTCGACGTCCCCTCTACCGAGCTGCGCGGCGAGCATGCGCATCGGCGCTGCGAACAATTCCTGCTCTGTGTCCACGGATCATGCCGGGTTCTGCTCGACGATGGGGTCGATCGCTGTGAAGTTACGCTGGACCGGCCCGATGTGGGCGTCCACATGCCGCCGATGATCTGGGGAACCCAATATCGCTATTCGCGAGACGCTGTGTTGCTGGTGTTCGCGTCGCGGCCCTACGAGAACGAGGATTATATTCGCGATTATGACACGTTTCTGGCCGAGGTCGAGGCGCAGGAGCAATGATCCCGTTTCTCGATCTTGGCGCGGCTTATCGCGAACTGAAGCCCGAAATCGATGCCGCGGTCGCGCGTGTGCTCGAGAGCGGCTGGTATATCCTCGGTCCCGAAGTGGAAAGCTTCGAGGGCCAGTGGGCGCAATTTTGCGAAGCGCAGCATTGCGTGGGGCTTGGCAACGGGCTCGACGCGCTCACCCTGGCCCTGCGCGCGCTCGACATCGGGGAGGGTGACGAAGTCATCGTCCCGTCGAACACCTATATCGCGACCTGGCTTGCCGTATCCAACGTGGGCGCGGTTCCCGTGCCGGTCGAGCCCGACCCGGCAACGCATAATATCGACCCTGCGCGGATCGAGGCGGCGCTGACCGCGCGCACCAAGGCGATCCTGCCGGTGCACCTGTACGGGCAGCCAGCCGATGTCAATCCGATCCTGCGGCTTGCGGAGGAACGCGGCCTGCGTGTGGTAGAGGATGCCGCACAATCGCATGGCGCGCGTTACAAGGGCAAGCGGATCGGCGCGCATGGCGATGTCGTGTGCTGGAGCTTCTATCCCGGCAAGAACCTTGGCGCGATGGGCGACGGCGGTGCGATCACCACCGACGATCCCGCGATTGCAGACCGCATCCGCGTGCTGCGCAATTACGGCAGCCGGGAAAAATACGTGAACGAGGAGAAGGGCACGAATTCGCGCCTCGATCCCATCCAGGCGGCCGTGCTTGGCGTGAAGCTCGCGCATCTTGACGAATGGACGCAGCGGCGGGCCAGGATTGCAGCGCTGTATCGGCAAGAGCTGAGCCAGGAATCCGGCATCGGCGTCCCCTTCGTGCCCAACTGGGCCGAACCGGCCTGGCACCTGTTCGTCGTCCGCGCGGCGGACCGCGAAGCGACGCAGAAACGGCTGACCGAGGCGGGCGTGGGTACGCTCATCCATTACCCTCTCCCGCCCCACCGGCAGCAAGCCTATGCCGAGGCGGGGATCGCGCCCGGCAGCCAGCCGCTGGCCAAGGCCCTTGCCGGAGAGGTTCTGAGCTTGCCGATCGGGCCGCACTTGGCCATGGAAGACGCGCAGCACGTGATCGATGTTCTCCGCGGGACCGCGCAGACTTCCTGATCCCATCCGCCTGGCCCGGAGCCATGGCTCGTCGATCGAACGGAATACGGACGCAACATGGCCGCCAGAGAGGTAATCCGGGCGATTTTCTTCGTGGGTGGGTCGCAGGTGATCAACCTGCTGTTCACGATGATCAAGATGAAGTTCGTCGCCGTGCTGCTGGGCCCGGTAGGGGTCGGCCTGATCGGTCTGTTCATGAACGTGACCAACCTCTTTGCGTCGATCGGTGCGGTCGGAATGAACAGCAGCGGCACCCGCGCCATCGCCTCGATCGAGGAGGGCGCGCCGGGAGATCCGCCGACCGAGGCGGAGAGCGAAACCTTTTTCAATCTTATCGTCACGTCCGCCTTGCAATCGGTCGTCACCGCAGCCGTGTTCCTTGCGATCATGCTGTTTTTCGACCTCGGCGAACTGACCGAAAGTGTCACCGGCACAGGTATCGTGGTGCTGACAGTCGGCATCCTTGCGGCCATCAACAGCCAACCGCACGGCGCTTTGTTGCGCGGTCGCAAACGGCACAAGCGAATTGCTCAGCTCACGCTCCTTTCCGGCATTTCGGCCTCGGCGGTGTCGATCCCGGTTGCGGTGATGGATCCAGGCGTCGCGGTGCCGCTGCTGTCGATCATCCCAGCGGTGTTCTCACTCGTGTGTTCGATCTATCTGTGCCGGGATTCGGTCCGCCACGCGCTGCGGATACCTCTGGCCAAATTCTCGTTTCCCTTGTGGAAAGAGATCAGCCGGCTCGGGTTCTTCGTGATGATCACCGGGCTGCTTCCGATCGGTGGGCTGCTGCTCATCCGCCTCGTGATCCAGCAATCCGGTAGCGACGAAGAGCTCGGTTATTTCCAGGCAGCCTGGTCGGTCGGGGTGATCTATATCGGTCTGGTGGTCGGTTCGATGTCGTCCGAATACTATCCGCGGCTCTCGGGCATCATCTCGCGGGGCGAACCGGTACAGGAAGCGGTAGTCCACCAGATCGAGCTGATCGCCTTGCTGAGCGCGCCGATTCTGGTGATCTTCATCGCCTTTTCCGAACTGATCTTCGTGCTGCTGTATTCGAGCGAGTTCAGCCCGGCAGCGCACCTGTTCAAGCTTCTCGTCCTGGGCGACGTGCTGAAACTCGTGAGCTGGCCGATCGGCTATGCCATCCTCGCCAACGGTCACGGCCGGACGTTTTTCGTGGGCGACGCGATAGGATGGATCACATTTTCCGTCCTCGCGTCGACGCTTTACGAAACGCTGGGCTTCGTCGCAGTGGGGGTTGGTTATATCGCGATGTACGCCGCTTATTCGGCGTTCGTTCTGCTTTACGCGCGACGCACGTTGAACGTCACCCTCAGTGGGCCAGTGCTTGCCAGGGTGCTGCTGATCCTGCTGACTTGTATCGCGATTTTCGCGATATCGACCTATGCGCTGGTCATCGCGCAAATCGTCGGGGTTGTGAGCATGATCATTTTTGCACGGTCGATTCTGGCCCATCCGGCCAGCGTGGAAATGTGGCCGCTCAAGCCGGCCCTTCTCGCCAAGATTCGCGCACTCTTCCTGATCCGTAACGCCGGCTGATGGGAGCTTACGCGATGTCCCTCCCTCAAACCCCGCAGGATGTGCTGGCGCTGGACAAGCGGCCCGATCGCGACCGGATCGAGGCGACGGCGCGGCGCCTGCGCGCCATCTGCCTTTCGCAGAAAAGACCTGCGGATGCCCTGAGCGCGGCGAGAGTCTATGCGCGCTATTGCACGACCAACATTCCGTCCTGGCTCGAGGATGTCGCCCTCGAAGAGGCGTTGTACGCACGTTTCTGTTCATCAAACGAGGTGCGCAGCCGATTCGAGGGTGCGGCATTCGTGGCAACCGCGCTGCACGATGTGGGCGGGCACTCGAAATGGGGGCTGGCCTTCCTCAAGGCGTTGGCAGCCGCGGGAAGAGCACCGTCGGTGGTCATCACATCGACCATATCGAAGACCATCCGCCAACAGGTCGAAGCGCTGGGAGTCGAGGTTTTCGTGCCCGATCGCTGGGACGATCTTCTCACGATGGAGGTATCGGGCGAGCTTTATCTGTGCATCGCCAACGACGATATCGTGTCCGCCTTGCTTGCCCAGAGAATGGCTGCTGCGGGCCGGCGGATCATCTTCTGCAACCATACCGATCACACGTTTTCGCTCGGTGCCGTCCGTACCCGCGAGCTCATCGAGGTCAGCGGCTTCGGCTACGAGCTTTCGCAGCGCGGACGAACCTTCACGGCGCAATCCTTCGCCGGAATCCCGATTAAAGTGGAACAGTCGGAGCGCGGCTCCGAAAGATCTCCAGCCAGCGACAGGCGCGAAGAATTTCGTCTATTGACGATCGGCCGCAGCGGGAAGCTGAAGCCTTCGATGCGCCACAATTTCGCAGATTTCGCCGTCTGGGTCGTGCGTAATCTGTCGGACAGTTACCTCATCATCGGCCGGACGGGCCTCGAACGGTGGTGGGGCGATCGCCTGAAAGACACCCGGATCGATCGGCGTCCGGTAATGGGTTGGGACGAGATCGAAACGCTGCTGCCCGGGATCGATGCCTATATCGACAGCTTTCCCCTGACCGGAGGCACCGTGCTGAGCGAGATCGCGCTTACGGGCCTGCCGATCTTCGGCATCAAGGATATCCCACGAGGGTGGTCGGCCGCCGACAGCGTCATGTCGGAGGATGTCGAACACCTGCAGGAAACCCTGCTTGCGTTCCGCCAGGAGGGGCAGCTCCCGTATGACCCGGCAGCGCTCCGGCAACTGGTCGTCAAGGAGCACAGTCAGGAGGTTTTCGAAAGCCGCGTGCGCGCCTTCCTGCTTGGAGATCCCGTGCCGTTGCCAGAATGGGCGCGCCAGTCGACCGAGGCGATCGACAGCTTTCGCGAGGTGCTCGCCGCGAGCGAGTTCGCCGCCATAAGGTTCGAAGACGGAAGCCTGGCTTTAAGGATCAAGCACTTCTCTGTTCTTGCCCGCAAGCAGATGATAGCGAACCAGAATCACTTGCGGGCGGCCATCAAGGGTCTGATCGGGCTCGAGAACTGGTCGGCCCGGACTGCACAAAAGACCGCGAAGAGTCGCTTGCCAAAATCTTCAGCCGGCTAGGCTCCGGGCTTTCCCGCCATCCTCTGAAAGGACGAATTCGTGGCCTCACATCGGTTTCTTGGGTCCTTTGCCAAAAGGTCGGCACAGCTGCGCGCGTATGCACCCCGACCGAAAATTCGCGTCAATCGGACGTCGGGTGAGACCAACGCAGTCTTCATCGTTGGAAGCGGGCGCTCAGGCACAACCTTGCTCCGGCGATTGCTGATGGAAAATGGCGACATCTATATCCCACCGGAGACATATGTCCTGGGTCCGACACTCCAGGGCGCGCAAAAGCTCCGCAGCTGCGAATGGGAAGACCTGGTTTCGTACGTCGCAGGACGTTTCGAATACGAGCCGGAATTTTATCATTTCCGAATCGATTCCCTGCGTAAGTTTGCGTTGGAACAGCGCTCTCTGGGCACTGATCGCCGCTCGCTCGAATGTCTGCTTGATGGTCTATACCGTCACTTCGGGCACGAAGAGGGGTGCGATCGCGCTTTCTGGGGCGACAAGACTCCCTACAATACCTTTTTTCTTCCGGAGATTTCGGCCGTATTTCCTGGGGCGAAGTTTATCGGCATGCAGCGCGACGGGTGCGATGTCGTCGTATCTTATGTAAAGGCCGGGATTTATGGTGACTATGAGGCCGCCGCGCATCGGTGGATAGAATCCAACATTTTACTCGAACGTTTTCGGGAAAAAAACGCACATTGCCTGATGCTGCTTCGCTACGAAGATCTTATCGCCGAAACTGATGTGCATTTGGACAAAGTCCTTGCTTTCACCGGTATACCCAAGACGCGCGATAGCGATAATGCCGATGCCCCACAGGCGACTTTGCACGATGCCCACACATTGCCGCACCTGAAGAAATCTCTTGCTCCAGTAGATGCAACAAACTCGGGCAAGGGGGTGCGCATCCTGCGCGAGGAGGCGTCTGAAAAGTTGCGCGATTTGATGAATCCCTGGCTGAAAAAGCTTGGATACGAGGAGATCTGACATGTCCGAACCGCATGCCAGTCATAAGAGCTTAGCAACGACCTCTGCCAAGAATGCACGGAACAAATATCACAGATTGAAAGGCCTTCCTCGTGAATTAATTAATCGGTTCTCCTTATTTAAATCCGAGGCGTTCGATCGGTTATTGTTCGTTCACATAAATAAATGCGCGGGAACATCGATCCAGCATGCATTGAATATCCCATTCAATCATGAGAGCGCGTTAGATAAACTGAATCGGCTTGGTGAAAGACGATTCCACGAGGCCTACCGCTTTACGGTTGTCCGGAACCCTTGGGACAGGCTTGTCTCTCAGTATGCTCATCGAGTCAAAATGAATACGACCGGCTTGGGCGACCAGCATATTTCGTTTGCCGACTGGGCGTACGAAACTCTTGAACGCAAAAATCCGAAGTACCGTGATGTTGAAACGATGTTTCAGACGCAGTGCCAGTGGATTTCAGACAGTTCCGGAAGACTCTTGATCAATCGCATCATCGCTTTTGAAAAATTGAGCGAAGGATTTCAGATTGTATGCGACGAGGCCGGCGTTGCGGCGAATTTACCGCATATGAAAATTTCCAAGCGGTCGAGCTATCTGGATTACTACAGCGATTCCAGTATCGTAGAACTTGTTGGCGACCACTTTGCGGATGACGTCCGCATCTTTGGCTATGCTTTCGGCGAAGCGAGAGATGGGTCGGCAGTACTGGAAGTCCCCGCCTCCAACTTTGCCGTCCCAAACCGCAGGTGATCCAGCCTTTAAAATGCAAGAAACTAGACTTATCCGGCCTCAGACATCGAGGTCATGCATCGAGTGACTCATTCAGGGAAAGTGCAAAGAATCCCGGAATCGATCTTATTCCTGAAGTCGAGTCGAGACACTGCGACGCTCTTGGCCAAGCGCGCTTTCCGTTGGAACCCGGCGGGGTGCCTCCAAGCTTATTCTTGCGGTAATATAACATGGTGATGCACCCGACGGTCCTTCATATTGCCAACTGGTATCCGAACCCTTGGAATCCGAATGAGGGGAACTTCATTCACGAACAGGTGCGGGTGCTGCGAGAGGAGGTGCCCGGCGCTGTCATGGCGGTGCAGGTACGCCCCAACAAGCGGAAGATCGCGGAGGTGCGGCGCGTGGAGCTGGAACCGGGAACAAACGGATATTTCTGCCTGAGCCGTTTTCACCGCGGTCGTCTCGGCGAATTCCTCAGCACCTTTTTGCTCCTGTACGCACTGTTTCGCGAGAAATTTTGGCGGTACGACATCCTTCACGTGCATATCGCGCAACCCCTTCTTTCGCAGATGCATCTGTGGAAGTGGCTGATCGGCAAACCGATCATCATGACCGAGCATTGGTCCGCCTACCATTACGGCTTTCATCTTCCCGACGGGCCGGCCAAGAGACGGATGGGCCGGCCTTTCCGGCAAGGGTTTCCACTGCTGGCAGTCTCGCAATCGCTGCTCGACGACATTGCCGCTTTTGCCGGGCAGGAAGACGTGAACGGGCACGTGGTGCCCAATGTCGTTCCATTTCACGGTGCGAGCGAAGCTACCAACGCCGTGCCGGTACTGTTCAGTGCCAATCGGTGGGTTCCGATCAAGCGCCCCATCCCCATGCTGCAAGGTCTCGCCCTTGCAGCGGAGCGTGGTACCCGGTTCGAACTGGTGCTGGGGGGCGATGGCGAATTGGTGGGTGAGATGCGCGCGCTGGTGGCGGACTCGGCGCTAGCCGAACGGACGACCTTCGCCGGCTGGATGAAGAAAGACGAGATCGCCCACCAGCTCGCGCGCAGCGATGCCAATTTGTTCAATTCGGACCACGAGACGTTCTCCATTGCCTGTGCGGAAGCTTTGGGCGCGGGCGTCCCACTGGTCGGGCCCTACATTCCTGCAGTCGCCGAATACGCGGGCCCCGATGACTGGCAGCAACTGGACGACGGCAGCAATCCGGAAGACTGGGCGCAGGCGATCACGCTGTTTGCCGACCGTCACAAGCGCGGCGAGATCGACCGGGCCGCCATCGCCAGAAGCGCAGCGCAGCGCTTTTCGCCTTCCGCCCTCCGAGAAGCCTATCGCAACGTTCTTGACGCAGCACTCGAAGGGCAAAATGGCAGTCGACATGCGCCATTGGGCACCAGCCGGAACAGGACTGGAAGATCGTGAGCACCATCCTGATCATTTCGCCTGAACCATGGAGCGCGCATTCGGTCAGCAAGCATCACTATGCGCGCGAACTTGCCAGACGCGGGCACAGTGTCGTGTTCCTCGATCCTCCAGCCGATGGAGCCCGGGGCAACGACATCACTCAGGTCGATCTGTCGGGCGAGGGCATTTCCGGTGCACTGCATGTCGTCCGCAGCGCGCGAGTTGCGCCCGGCTTGCGCTTCTGGCCAGCCATCTTGCGCCGCCAGCTCGAAGCGCGCTGGCTTGCCCGGCTCGAAAGGGAGATCGGTGCCCGGATCGACGTTGTCTGGCTGTTCGAGAATTCGCGTTTCTACGACATGCGTTTCGCCGGCGATCGTTTGAAAATCTACCATCAGGTCGATCTCAACCAGAATTTCCACCCGCAAATCGCTGCGCATACTGCCGACGCGGTTTTCTGCACGAGCCGGGAAATCGCGCGCCGCCTGGAGGTGTCCGGAAAGCCCGTCACCATCATCACGCATGGCGTCTGGACGCACCCATTCGATCCCGAGGATGAAGCGGCGCTATTCTCCGAGCCCGGCATTCACTGTGTCTACTGCGGCAACATGTCGATGGCTTACCTCGATCGGGAAACCATTCTGGAATGCGTGTCCTCGCATGGCGAAGTCTGGTTCCATTTCTTCGGTGGTTTCAAGGATGGCGATCCGTTCCGTGACCAGCTTGCGCGCCGTGCCAATGTAATCCTGCACGGCAAGGTCGATCCCGACCGTCTGTTGGCCATCCTCGCCAACGCAGACCTGCAGATGCTTTGCTATCAGAAGGCCCATTTCGAGGATCAGTCCAACCCCCACAAGATGATGGAATACCTTCTCAGCGGGTCTCCGATCGTCGCCAGCTATACCTCCGCCTATGCGGAGATATCGGAGCTGTTCGTAATGTCCGGGCCCGGCGGGGATTTTCGCGAAGCCTTCGATTACGCGCTCAAAAATCTCGAGAAATATGATTCTCCCGCCTTGCGTGAAGCGAGGATTGCCTTCGCCATGAACAATACCTATCAGCGCCAGGTAGATCGTATCGCCGACGCGCTGGGCGCGCATGGACGCGCAATTAGAGATGGAGGCGTAACGTGACGACGCCCACTCCTGTGGTCATTTTCCTGTACAATCGTTTGTTCGACCCCCTGATTCAGGGGAATTTCTGGATGTATATCAAGAACATCCTGGATGATCCGGACGCGCCGTATCGCCTGCATGTCGTCACCTACGAAGATCCGGCCATTCCGCTCACTCCCGAGCAGGAAAAGCTCGTCGCCCACTGGCAGTCGCAGGGTCTCGAATGGACGCAGCTGACCTGGCATCCGGGGATGCAGCTGTCGCGCAAGGGCCGCGATGTCGCGGCGGGCTTCGCCGCGATGGCCAGGCTGCGTGCGAAAGGCTTCCGCCATATCGTGACGCTGGGTTCGATCGCCGGATCCTACGCCTACCTTTACGCGCGCGTGCTGGGCATGCGCCTGTTCCTGTACCAGTACGAACCGCATAGCGACGTGTCGGTCGCATCGGGCATGTGGCGCAAGGACAGCGCGCAGTATCGGATTACGAAGCGACTGGAGGATGCCTCTGCACGGTTCGCGCATGTCATCGCCTCGGGAACGCGCTTCATGGGCGAATGGCTCGGCTCGATCGGAGCGAGGGCGAAATTCTTCCGGGTCCCCACGGTCGTCAACGGCAACAAATTCCTGTTCGACCCGGCAATCCGCGAAGAGGTGCGCGCGCAACTGGGGCTCGCCCCGGGCCAGCCGACACTGTTCTATTCCGGCAAGTTCGGCGGGCTCTATTACGACCGCGAAATCGCCGAGATGATGGCGGTGCTGCTCGAATTCGAACCCTCGCTGCATCTGCTGATGGTTACCCCGGCAGACGATGCCACGGTCGTCGCTCTGTTCGATGCAGCCGGAGTCCCGGCGGACAAGTACAGCATCTGCCACAGCACGTATGACGAGATCGAACGCTATTATTTCGCCGGCGACATGGGGCTGATCACAATTCCGCCCGGGCCGGGGCAGGAATATCGCTCGAGCATCAAGACCGGCGAATACCTGTGCTCGGGCATGCCGTTCCTGACCCCGGCGGGCGTTTCCGAAGACTACCTCCACGCGACCGAACAGGACGTTGGCGTGGTCGTCCCCCGGTTCGAGCCCGAGGCGTTTCGCGCCGCATGGCCCGAGATCGAACATTACCTGACCGAGGATCGCGATACCTTGCGTGCGCGATGCCGCAATTTCGGGCTCGAATACCGTGGTTTCGATGCCCTCAATCCGATTTTTCGCGCCGCCATGGCAGCGCTCGTAAAGCAGTGACGGGAGGTTAATTTGCAACAGGTCCTCATAACTGGGGGAACCGGGTCGGTTGCTGGTGCGATCGTAGAGCGGCTGCTGGCCGATCCGGCAGTCGAGCGGATCGCCATCTACTCGCGCGACGAGCACAAGCAGGGCGACATGATGCAACGGGTCGCCGAGCGTGGAACGCCGTTCGATTTCTTTCTCGGCGACATCTGCGATGAAGAGGCCCTGTTTCGTGCGCTGGCCGGGATCGATACGGTCATTCACACGGCTGCCATGCGGCTGGTGCCCCATGCCGAGGCGAACCCCGCAGAATGCCACCGGATCAATGTCGGAGGCGCAAATGCGCTGACCCGCGCGGTCGGGCGGAGCGACGTATCGAAGGTCGTCGCCATTTCCAGCGACAAGGCGGTCGCCCCCTCCACCATCTACGGGACGACGAAGTTCGCGATGGAGCGCATTCTGGTGGACGCCGACAAGCGCCAGAACGCCCGCTATTCGCTGGTCCGCTACGCCAACGTGATCGACACCCGCAGCTCCGTGGCACCGCTGTTCCTCAAGCAGAAGGAAAGCGGCGTTCTCACGATTACCGATCCGGACATGACGCGCTTCTCGATCGCCAAGCGCGACGGCGTGGATCTGGTCATGACGGCCGTGACCGATGGCTTGGGTGGAGACATCTTCATGCCGATCTCGCCCTCCTACAGAGTGGGCGACATGGCCAAAGCGATCGCGCCCGACGCGGAGCATCGGATCATCGGATCGCGGCCGGGCGAAAAGATGCACGAAATCATGTTCTCGATGGTCGAATCGCCGCAGGTCGTGAAGCGCGGCGCAAACTACGTCTTCCTGCCCCGCACAGGACGGTGGGACGTCGCGCCCTATTGCGAACAGACCGGCGCAACGAAGCTGGAAACGCTGTTCGAATACGGCTCCGGCGACAATGACCAGTGGCTCTCGGTCGACGATATCCGCAGCGTGCTGCGCGACGAGGGCATGATCGCCTGACGAGCCGCATGTGACCACAGCCTCGCCCAGCAGCACGCAGGACCGCGCCAAGCTCGAATGGCTGCAAATCGGCCGTGCCGTTGCGGCGATGCTGGTGGTCTTCCACCATGCCGATCAGGCAAGCGCGCATTTCCTCGGCCTGCCGGGCCAGCGCTACTTCGGCTGGGGGGCGTATGGGGTCGATTTCTTCTTCGTCCTCAGCGGCTTCATCATCTTCTACGCACATCGCAAAGATGCGCCCGGCTTGGCGCCCGCGCGGCGATATGGCTGGAAACGCCTGACCCGCATTTACCTGCCCTATCTGCCAATCGCGATCGCCTGGATGGGCCTGCTCCTGCTGTTTCAGGGGGGTCAGGAGGCGCGGAACTGGAGCGTGCTAGCAACGCTCACGCTGCTGCCATTGGCAACGGTATCGGCCTTGTCGGTCGCGTGGACCCTGACCTACGAGTTGATCTTCTACGCGTTCTTCCTGCTCCGCTATCTCGCGAAGATCGCGATGGTCGTGGCAGGCGCGGTGTGGCTTGGATGGATCGGCGCGAAGGCGATCCTGTGGCCGGACCTTGCGTTGTCGCCTGCGATGACAGCCTTGTCGAACCCGATCATTCTCGAATTCTTCCTCGGCATGGCGAGCGCGTGGGTCTTCCCGAAGATCGATCGCAAGTGGCGGTACTGGCTGATCGTGCCCGGCCTGCTCGCCGTGATCGCTCTCGTGCCGTTACACCTGCTCGATAACAAGCTGCTGATGGGGCCGCCGCTGGCGCTGGTCGTGCTTGGGCTCGCACTGCTGAAGCCGATACAGGGGCAGGCCGTGTTTCGCGGCGCACTGTTCCTCGGCACCGCATCCTATTCGATCTATCTGGTCCACAGCCCGGTCATTTCCGTGTCGGCCGGGTTGCTTGCGCCCTACATGGGTAAATGGGCGATCTTCGCCGTCACGGCGCTGCTGGGCATCCTCGCCGGCTCCATCTACTTCGCCGCCGTCGAACGGCCGACACTCAAGATCGTACGGCGGGGGGGATTAAGGGCGGCCGGCGGGGCGCAGGACGGGGGCAAGGCCCATGCCGGATAGCCCTGCCGCGCCTCAGGCCTCGCCGCTCGTGTCGATCATCATGCCGGCCTACAATGCGGCGGAGTTTCTGGCCGAAGCGATCCGGTCAGTCCTGTGCCAGACCTATCGGGAATGGCAGCTGATCATCGTCGATGACGGAAGCAACGACGCGACCTTCGCGTTCGCGAGCGCGTTCGACGATCCGCGCATAGAGGTAATTCGGCAGGACAATGCCGGGGCCAGCGCGGCGCGCAATACCGCGCTTAAGCATGCCCGCGGCGACCTGATCACCTTTGTCGATGCAGACGACATCCTGCCCGAGGCGGCGCTGACGCTTCGTGTCGATTTTCTGCGCGACAATCCGCGGATCGACATTGCGAGCGGCCCGATCAGGGTGACGCGCGATGGCGAGGACGTGCGCCTGTACCGGCCATCGACCGAAGTTCAGCCGTTTTTCCAGCCGCTGCTGCGTCTCGACGAGAACGTCTTCTTCGGGCCATTCTACATGGTGCGCGCGGCAGCCATCGCCGGGCTGGAGTTCGACACCGCGACAACGCATTGCGAGGATATCATCTTCTTCCTCAGCGCTGCGCACGATCGCGATCTGTTGCATGGCGCGGTCACAGAACCCGTCTACGAATATCGGCTGCATGGCGGGAGTGCGATGAGCAATCTCGCAGGGATTTCGCGCGGCTACTTCGTCTTGCTCGATCACGCTCACCGGATGGCGCGGGCACAGCCTGCCGATTTGCGCCATCTGCGCCACAGGATCGCCGGTATCCTGGGCAAATCGTGGCTACGCGCGGGAAGGCCCTTGATGGCGCTGCGCTGCATCGCCAAGGCGTTGACCTTCACTGCCGCCCACCCGGGGGGCCATGCAAAGCAATAGGTGGCATCAATGTGCGGGTTGACCGGGATCTTGCCCCGATCCGGGAGCAAAGGGAGCCTACCCGGAATCCTTGACCGGATGACTGCGAGCCTGGTGCATCGCGGGCCCGATGCGAGCGGCGCCTGGTACGACGAAAGCGCAGGCATCGCACTGGGACACCGGCGTCTGTCGATCCTCGATCTGAGCGAGGCGGGCGCGCAGCCGATGCACTCGCGCTGCGGTCGCTTCGTCACGGCATTCAACGGCGAAATCTACAACCATCTCGAACTGCGCGAACGACTGGCCGCAGAAGGAATGGCGCCGCAATGGCGCGGGCATTCGGACACAGAGACGCTGCTTGCCGCGATCGCCGCCTGGGGCCTCGACGCTACGCTCGAACGGTCATCCGGCATGTTTGCGATTGCGCTGTGGGATCGCGAGCGCCGCCGCCTCTCGCTCGCGCGCGACCGCATGGGGGAAAAGCCGCTGTACTGGGGCTGGGCTGGCGAGGACATCGTCTTTGCCTCAGAGCTGAAGGCCCTGCGCGCGCACCCGCAATGCAGCAGTGCGATGTCCCACGCGGCCGTGCAGGAATTTATCGGGTTTTCCTATGTGCCCGCGCCGCTCAGCATTCTCGAAGGTGTTTTCAAGCTCGAACCGGGGACCATCGTCGATTTCGGCGAAACACCGCCCGCCGCGCCGCCGCGCGCGCCGCTGCGCCCGGGCGAAAGCCACGGCACGGTTACCGTACGGCGTTACTGGGATTTGGGCAGCGTCGTGGACCATGGGCTGCGCGCCCCGCTGACGGACCGCAACGAAGCACTCGATACGCTCGAAGCGACCCTGCGCGATGCCGTATCGCGCCAGATGCTGTCGGACGTGCCGCTCGGCGCGTTTCTCTCTGGCGGTATCGACAGCTCGCTGATCACCGCGTTGATGCAGTCGGTGTCCTCTGCTCCGGTGCGCAGTTTCACGATCGGCTTTGAACAACAGGAATTCAACGAAGCACCGCATGCAGCGGCAGTCGCGGCACACTTGGGCACAGACCATACCGAACTGACGGTGACCGATGCCGATGCGCGCGCGGTGATCCCCTTGTTGCCCGACATGTACGACGAACCCTTTGCCGATTCGTCGCAGATCCCCACGCATCTGGTGTGCAAGGCCGCGCGCGCTCACGTGACGGTGGCGCTGTCGGGCGATGGCGGGGACGAACTCTTCGGCGGGTACAATCGCTATCTTTGGGGTCCGCGCCTGTGGTCCCGGATCGCCTTGATGCCCCCGGTCGTGCGACGCGCGCTCGGTGGCACGATTGAGCATGCGCCGCAGCGTCTGTGGGATTTCGCAGGTGCCTTAGCGGGGGTGAACCGGCCGGCCGAAAAGGCTCTGAAGCTCGGCCGTCGCCTGGGGCAGGCGAGCTCGCCCGATGCGTTCTATCGCAGTCTCCTGACCGAATGGAACGGTACCCGCCTTACCCGCTTCGATCCGCAGGCGAGCGCCTTGCCCGTCGACGACCCGGTCCCTGCAGGGCTTGCGGGCGACTTTGCCGGGCGCATGATGTTGCGCGACATGCGCGGCTATCTGCCCGACGATATTCTGTGCAAGGTCGATCGTGCAGCAATGGCGGTCAGCCTGGAAACCCGCGTCCCCTTCCTCGATCCCGATGTCATCGCGCTATCGGCGCGCTGGCCGACCGATTGGAAGCTGCATGGCGGAGAAGCCAAGTGGCCGCTGCGCCAGATTCTCTTCCGCCATGTGCCCCGCTCCCTGATCGAGCGACCTAAAGCGGGCTTCGCCATCCCCATCGGCCACTGGCTGCGAGGCCCCTTGCGCGAATGGGCCGAGGATCTGTTGCAGGCAGACAGGCTGGCCGCCGATGGGCTGATCGATCCGGTGCCGGTTCGCGCCGCCTGGCACGCCCATCTCTCCGGCAAGGCCGACTGGACGCCCGCGCTCTGGAGCATCCTGATGCTCCAGGCCTGGCGCGATCGCTGGACGTGAGGCTGCAGATCCTCTCGCGCTACGGGCGCAAGGGCGCATCCAGTCGGGTACGCATGTTCCAGTATGTGCCCTGGCTGGAGGCGCATGGCTGGGATGTGTCGATCGCCCCCTTTTTCGATGACGCCTATCTGACCGCGCAGTATGCTGGCGAAGGAACCCGTTCGCAGGTCGCGGCAGCCTATGCCCGTCGGTTGGGCCAATTGCGTGCGAGGCCCAAGCCCGATCTCATCTGGCTGGAAAAAGAAGCGCTCCCGATGATCCCGGCAGCAATCGAAAGGCGGCTGTTGCCCGCTCGGACTCCGATTGTCGCCGATTACGACGATGCCGTCTTTCATTCCTACGATCTGCATCCGCGCGCTGCGGTTCGCCGGGTGCTCGGGCAGAAGATCGACAGGATCATGCAGCATGCGTCGCTGGTGCTTGCCGGCAACGAATATCTTGCCGTTCGCGCGAAGTCGGCCGGAGCCTCTCATGTCGAGATCGTGCCGACCGTGGTCGATGCAGACGCATACCGCACCCCGAGTGCGCCCCGTTCCGATACGGCCACCCGGATCGGCTGGGTCGGCACGCCGAGCACTTGGCGCGAATACCTGGTCCCGATGCTGCCGTTGTTGACCACCCTCGCCGAGCAACATGGGGCAAGGATTACCGTCATCGGCTCGGGCGCTCGCGACGTGCATCCGCTGGTCGATACGCTGGAGTGGAGCGAAGCTGCCGAGATCGACCAGATCCATGGATTCGATATCGGGATCATGCCGCTCAATGAAACGCCTTGGGCGCTAGGCAAATGCGGCTACAAGCTGATCCAGTACATGGCATGCGCCAAGCCGGTGGTTGCCTCGCCCGTGGGAGTCAATCGCGAGATCGTGGAACACGGCGTCAACGGGTTTCTCGCCGATAGCAGCGAGGATTGGCGCATTGCACTCGAACGCCTGCTGCGCGATCGCGATTTGCGGTCGACCATGGGCGCGGTGGGCTGCCGAAAAGTGCTTCAGAGGTACAGTTTGCAAAGTCAGCAGGAGCGTGTCTCAAGCCTGCTTGCGGCCTGTGTCGAAGGTATTGATTGATGTTATATATTGCGATCTTCCTGGTCCTTGCGGTGCTCGCGCAGTCGCGACCGAAAGAGACGTACGTGCCGGCGCTGGTCGCGCTCTATCTGTTCGTCGCTTTCCGATGGGAGGTCGGATGCGACTGGCACGGATACCTTTATCAGTACCGGTTTTGGCAAGGCGATACGCTGAAAGACGCTCTGTTCAGCCGCGAACCTTTGTGGCGACCGATCTTTTTCCTGCAGCACCAGATAGGGCTGGAATATCAGTGGCTGAACGTTGTGGCCGCGATCCCATTTTTTGCAGGCATCCACGCCATTGCGCGGCGGGAGCCGAACCCTACCGCCTTCCTTGCGCTGGTGTTCCCGATCCTGATTCTCAACATGCCGATGTCTGCCATCCGGCAAAGTGTCGCGATCGGCATCATTTGCTACGCCTATCTTGCCTTTGTGGACAGGAAGACCATCCGATACGTGATCCTCGTTCTGATCGCGGCCGGATTTCATACGAGTGCGCTGCCGTTCGTGATCCTTGCGCTCTTCATCGGCCGCGAACTGAGTTGGCGAATGGTCGCAAGCGCGCTCGTCGTCGTCGTCCCGGCCGTTTTCCTGTTCGCCGGCAGCGATAGCGCCCAAATCGCTGCCCAGCGGTATCTTGGAACCGATATCGAAGCGAGCGGAGCCTATCTCAGGACGGGCACACTGGCCATCACCGGTCTGGCGTACCTGCTGCTGTTGAACCGCAGCTGGCGGGAAAAACACCCCAGATCGCACCCGCTCGTGCTGATCGCTTCTGTCCTGATGATCATGACGATACCCTTGGTAATCTTTTCGACCGTGATCGGGGATCGCTACGCCTACTACATCATGCCCTTGCAAGCGACGATCCTCGCCCGCCTGCCCTATTTCGAGCAATTTAGGGACAAACCCGTAATCGCATGGCTGCCGTACATTGCCTTGGTGGGTGTGTTGCTGGTTTGGAGCTTGCTCTCGTCCCATTTTTCCTACTGCTACGCTCCCTACCTTACGTGGCTGTTCGGCACACAGGAATCGCGGTTGGGCATTTTCTATTGAGCGCTGTGCAATTGCGAAGGTGCGTCTGTTTGACTAGACGGCCAGTAAATGGGCGGTGGCGATTGCGCGCAACTCGTTGACGTAGCTTCAAAGGGCGTAACGACAGTTTTACGCCCGACAACCGAAGGCGCCGGGCGCCGAACTTTGCCTCGGGCGTGACAGGGTCGATTGGAAACTCCGGAAATCTCGCACGGATCGGGCCAGGAACAGCATGCCTCGCTCGCAGGCGGCGCCCGCACGGGAGAACGGTTCGGCATCACGATCCTTACTCCAACGTGGGATCGCGCGTGCCTGCTACCACGCTTGCATGAATCCATAGCCAGCCAGGTCAGCGCGGGGCTCGATGTCGAATGGCTGGTGATCGACGATGGATCGCGCGACGAAACTGCGCGGCTGGTGGTCGGGTGGGCGGAGCGATCCGATTTCCCGATCCGCTACGAGAAGATCCAGCATGGCGGGAAGCACCGTGCGCTCAACCGGGGGTTTGCGCTTGCGACCGGCGATTGGGTTGCAATCATCGATAGTGACGACTGGCTGATGGAAGGGGGCCTGCGCCGTCTTCATGACACGCTGCAGGCCGCACGTCGGGCGAATGCGAAAATCGCCTTCATGCCGATCAAGGTGATCGATCGGGATAGACAATACCGCTTCCGGCAGCCCAATCGCCGTGTCGATGTGTCGGAAAGATACGATACAGAGCCCGATTTCGACTGTACCTGCGCATTCCACAAAAGCCTGCAACCGATCGCGCTGCGAGAATTCGGGGACGAGAAATTTCTCGCCGAAGCATCGCTCGTGCACAACCTCCCGGCCGGGGTCGGCGCGTATTTGTCGGATGCCGTCTGTGTCGCGGTCGAATATCAGCCCGATGGGCTCTCGGCGACCATCCTGCGACAACGAATGGATTCTCCGGTCGGAGCCACATTCACGTACCAATCGATTTTCCGCAATTCGGCCAGGATGCCCACGCGCTTGCGGTCGCTGGTGAACTACGCACGGTTCTGGTGGCACGCGCGATTGTCAGGCCGCACCCCGTGCAAACCGCAAGGCTTGATTCAGGCGCTGGTGATTCCGGCGGCTCTACCGCTCGCCATCGTCGACAAGATACGCACCCGAGCGAAGGACTAGTCGTCCGACGCGCTGGGTTTGGGCAGCGGCGTTTCGGCTACTTCGGACTCACGTTCCTTTTCGAGCCGTTCCATATATTCGCGCTCGATCATCTCCACCCGCGCCTGCTCGGCAGCCGCATCCTCGTCGATGGTCGACAGGCGCTCGGCCCGCGCTTCGGCGATCAGCTGGCTGAAGCGTGCGGCGGAGCCGCCTTCGCGTGCCTCGTAGGCGGCATCGATCATCTTCTGCGTGCAGCCGGTGAAGCCCATGGCACCCGTGGGTGAGCAACTCATCGCACCGAAATCGCCGACGAATTTGAAGGCTTCGACGCGCTGCGCCCACGCCGTGTTCGCCGGATCGTCGCTATAGCGCAGCGATTCGGGGATACGGTAGCGCTCGCTCTCGTCGACCACGGCGCAGACCACAATCTCGCCATCTACGGCGGGCGGGCACGGATCTTCGCCATAGACGATTACCATGTTGACCCGGTCGCCTGCATCGTCCTGCGCGGAAGCGGACGTAGTGCCCGCGAATGCAGCCAAAGCGGCGAATGTAGCGATTGCGATATTCTTCATCTGGGGCCTCTGCGGCTTGGGGAATGCGTGTGCCTTCGTCGATAGCATAAACGGCGTGAATGGCTGAACCATGACTGAAGCTATCGACGGTGCGTCTGGGTTCCCGCGCCTCAGACGCGTTCGCTGAGCCGGATGGCTGCGCGGCAGCCAAGCCGGATCGCGGCGGAGAGCAGCGGGTAGGCGGGCGCCTGCTCGGCCCCGGCGGCGATCGCGGCGTCGTGATGCTCTCGCTCGTCCTCGCGGAAGCGTTCGATCATGTCGCGCAGTTCGGGATCTTCGTCGGTCTCGTCGAGACGGTCGAGCTGCCGCGAATAGTGGAGGTCGATTTCGGTCTCGACCGCTGCCGTGCACGCCATCGCCGCCTTCGGACCGATCAGCGCGGTCGCCGCCCCGAGTGCGTAGCCTGCAACCGACCAGACCGGGTGCAGCGCAGTGGGGCGCACTCCGCGCTGTGCCATCAGCGCGTTGAAGGCTTCATGGTGATCGTCTTCCTGCCGGGCCATCGCCGCGATCTCGCCCGAGTTGGGTGCGCGATCGCCCATGACCGCGAGCTGCCCGCCATAAATGCGCGTGGCACCGAATTCGCCGGCCTGGTCGACCCGGATCATCCGTTCGATCTCGTCTTTCATGGCGCTTTATCGTTTCCTTGCGAGCAGCACGAGCGCAGCGATGCCCGCCGCGCACGAGATGATGAAATTGAACCCTGCCAGCGAAACGCCCAGCAGCGTCCATTGTGCCGTGTCGCACCGAATGAGCGGCGTCGCGAGGATAGCGTCCATCGCACTCCCACCGCCTGCATGCGGGATGGAGGCGCATTTCGTGACGCCTTCCCACCAGCCATATTCGACCCCGGCGTGGAAGCCGCCGATCAGGCCCGAAGCGATGATCGCCAGCGCGCCGAGCGCCACCCACAACCGATGCGGAGGGGCGATGAAGGCCAGAACCGCGAAAGCGAGTGCGACAAAATGCGGATACCGTTGCCACCAGCACATCTCGCAGGGGTAGAGCCCGAAGCCATACTGGCTGACATAGGCTCCGCCGAGCAGCAGCGCAGGCGCCAGCAAAACGATCCAGCGCGCGGCGCGGGCGGACGGCGTATCGATCATGCCTTCGCGCTCCCGCCTATTTCAGCAGCGCAACCGAACTCGCGGTAGTCCGGCGCAGCGTCTTGATCGCGTAGTCGAGCTGGAAATCCTCGATCCCCTGCTCCTTCAGCTGTTCCGACGTCTGCGAGAAACGCGGATCCGCCTTGAGGTCGCGTTCAAGATCGTCGTCCTTCAGGTCGGCCTCGTTGATCAGGTGCCCGCGCAGGTCGCTTTCGCGCAGCTGATACTTCATCCGCCGCTCCATATCGGGGTCCGAGATCTGCGGCACGCGGATGTCGGGCTTGATCCCGCCTTCCTGCACCGAATGGCCCGAAGGCGTATAGTAGCGCGCGGTGGTCAGCTTGAGCGCGGCATCGTCGCCCAGCGGGACGAGCGACTGGACGCTGCCCTTGCCGAAGCTGCGTTCGCCCATGATCAGCGCGCGGCGGTGATCCTGCAATGCGCCGGCGACGATCTCGCTCGCCGAGGCGGAGCCCGCGTCGATCAGCACGATCAGCGGCACGTTGGGGGCGATCTGCCCGCGGAACATCGTTTCCGAATTGTAGGTGATCGATTCCCCCCGGGCCCGTCCGCGCTGCGACACGATCCGGCCTTCGTCGAGGAACAGGTCCGACAGCGCGACCGCCTCGTCGAGCGAACCGCCGGGGTTGGACCGCAAGTCGAGGATCAGGCCGTTGACCTTGCCGCCGACTTCCTTCTGGATCTCACCCCACGCAGCGTAGACATCGGCCCCGACATCGCGCGAGAATTCGTTGACGGTAATAATCCCGATACCCCCGTCGGCGACGGTATGGGTCACCGGCTCGAGCTCGATCACGCCGCGCGTCACGGTGGTTTCGATTGGCTCCTCGCTGCCCGGGCGGAAGATCGTCAGGTTGATCGACGTGCCCGCAGGGCCGCGCATCTGGGACACCGCATCGTCCAGATCGCCGCCGTAGATCAGCTTTCCATTCAGATGGGTGATGAAGTCGCCCGCCTTGATCCCGGCCTTTTCGGCGGGGCTGCCGCGGAACGGGCTGACGACCTTGACTGCGCCCTCTTCCATCACGACCGACAGGCCAAGGCCCGAGTAATTGCCGTCGATCAGCGTCTCGAGGCGCTGGAGGTCGGCTCCGTCGAGATAGGCGGAATGCGGATCGAGGCTGGCGAGCATGCCGTCGATCGCGCCACGGATCAGCTTGTCGTCGTCGACCGGATCGACATAGCTCGCCTTGATCCGCTGGTAGGTCGCGAACAGCTTGGCGAATTCAGGCGCGACGCGGCTGTCGACCTGCGCCATCCCGGCGGTGGCAATCGGGACCATGGCGAGCGCGGAGACAAACGCGAGCGAGCGGGCGACGACGGGCAGTTTCATAGTGGCAAGCCTTTTGGACATTCGCCCCCGTCTATCGCGCACGAGCGGTTAACGCCAGATGGCCGTTGTGCGGGGTACGATGCGTTTCAGCGCGGGACTTTACCGGCCGAGATGATCGAGAGGATTGGCCGGACGCCCGCCGAGACGCAGTTCGAACCCGACCGGGCCACCTCGCGGCGGGGCCACACCGAGCGGCGCACCTTCGACCAGTTCGTCTCCCACGCCCACATCGGTGCGGGCAAGACCGGTAATCAGGCTGGTCCAGCCGTCGGGATGTTCGATGATCACGATCCGGTCGTATCCCCTGAAGGGACCGGCAAAGGCCACCCGACCGGGAGCCGGGGTCACGACTTGCGCGCCACCCGCCGCGCGAATCGTCACCCCTTCGGAGCGGCCCCCGCTGGAATCGACCGACCCGAATCCACGCAGCGTCCGCCCGTCGACCGGCAAGCGGAGCCCGGCAGGCGGTTGCGCAGCCTGTTTCGTCGCGGGCGGAAGGCGCTGGGCGTTCCCCGGCGCGCGCGCCTGTGCGGGCTGCGCGGGACGGATCAGCGGTCCGGGCAATTCGGCGAGCTCTTCACGCAGCGTACCTGCGGCATCGATCCGCGCCACCAGGCCATCGAGATCGCGCGCCTGTTCGGCATAGGCAAGGGCGCGCTCCTCCTGTCGATCGGCCTCTCCCCCACGCCGACGTGCGGCCAGCCGCTTACGCGTCTCGATCGCGGCAAGTTGGCTCCGGCGCGTCGCCAGGCGCTCTTCTTCCTCGGCGAGCCCCGTCAACACGGTTTCGGCCTTCCGGCGCAGGCCGCGGCTGCGGTCGATCTCGCTGCGCAGTGCGGCGGTGCGGCCCCGGACTTGGGGGATCGTCGTTTCAAGCACGGCGCGCAGATACATGCTCTCGCGGATCGATCCGGGCCGGAAAACCGACAGCACCAGCGGCCGACGGGAAAAATTCTGCAATGCGCCGGTCAGACGGATCAGCGGCTCGCGCCGCTCGCCCAGCCGCGCATTAAGCGCGTCCTGCTGCCGCCGGATCAGCGTCAGCTGCCCCTTCGCGACGGCGATCTCCGCCTCGGTTTCCTGGATTCGCGCGGCGAGCGCGGCGGACTGGCTGGCGATCTTGTCCGCCTCCACCTTGGCTTGCGCGGCGGCAGCTTCGAGCGAGCGGCCCCGTTTGGCTGCCTGCTGCGACGCGCGCTCGGCGCGCTGGATCGCGGCGCGCACCTCGTCGGTGGTCTCGAACGCACCCAGGCCCTGCTGGCTGCGTACCTGCGGGGCGAGCGCTACGGCAGCAAGCACCGCCAGCGGCGCGAGGAGAAGGGCGAAGCGTTGAACCATCGAAGCCTACCCTGCCCGATGATAGGGATGGCCTGCAAGAATGCTCGTTGCGCGATAGAGCTGTTCGGCGAGCATCGCGCGCGCCAGCAGATGCGGCCAGGTGGCGCTCCCGAAGGCGAGCAGCAGGTCGGCTTCGGCACGCTGTTCCTCGGAATGGCCGTCGGCGGCGCCGATCAGGAAGCGCGTTTCGCGGATGCCCCCGTCGCGCCATTCGCCGAGGATTGTCGCCAGTTTCTCCGACGGGAGATCGCGACCCTTTTCATCGAGCGCGACGGTGCGAACGGGCTCTTTCGGGGGCGGAATGCGGCCCCCGGTCTCGGGCAGTTCGGTCAGCTTGGTATCCCACGCGATCCGCGTGAAGTAGCGGTTCACCAGCTCGGCCTCGGGCGATCGGCCGATCTTGCCGCGCGCAATGATGTGGAGCAGCACTGGTCAGCGGGCGGGCACAGCCTGGCGAAAAAGCTAGGCGTTGCCCCCCGCGGCCAACTTCTCGTCGTCGCCGAAGGACCACATGCGTTCGATGTTGTAGAAGCTGCGCACCTCGGGGCGGAACAGGTGGACGACCACGTCGCCAGCGTCGATCACGACCCAGTCGGCAGCGGGCAGGCCTTCGAGACGGATCGGGCCGTACCCATCCTGCTTCATCTTTTCCGCCAGTTTCTGCGCGATCGAGGCAACCTGACGGGTCGAACGACCCGACGCGACAACCATGTGATCGGCGATGCTCGATTTGCCTTCGAGATCGATGCTCACGATGTCCTGCGCTTGATCGTCGTCCAGATGCTGCATCACCAGCGCGTGCAGCGCATCGGAGCGATCACCGGTCAAGGCGGGCGCTTTCTTGGCGGCCCTGGCGGGCGCTGTGTCGGCGTGCGCGTGTGTCATGGGCGGGGTCGATACTCCTGTCATTCCAAGGATATGGGAATGGCCGGGAGCATATGCGAGTCATGCGCTCCCCGGCTCCGGCTGCGTGCCGGTACGCGTAATAGGTCGATGGGTTACCTGGTCGCGGATCGGAGCGTCGCCATAGCGCGATGCCCAGTTGGGCTCGCCAGCGCGGATCGCGGTGGCAGACCGGGCATCGGGATCAAAACGCAGTGTCACCAGAATAGGTGCGCTCCATTCGCCCCTGTTGCGGAACCGGATGTTCCTGAACCGCGCCGCGTCCATCGTGAAGCGCCGCAGCAATGCCGCCGCGGGGCTTGCGACGGTTGCCATCTCATACCCCGGTCTGGCGATTACCGCAATCGGTACGCTCGACGCGATCCTCCGCCATTGGCGCCACTTGTGAAATGTCGCGAGATTATCGGAGCCCATCAGCCACACGAAATCCCGCTTCGGATAGCGCGCCTGCAACGCCGCGATCGTATCGCACGTATAGCGCGTGCCCAGCTCCCTCTCGATCGCCGTGACCCGGATCGGTGCCCGGCGCGCCTGCTCGACGGCCGAGCGATAGCGCGCATCGAGCGGCGCCATACCCTTTGCAGATTTTAATGGGTTGCCGGGCGAAACCAGCCACCAGACCTCGTCGAGGCCCAGCGCGCGCATGGCGAACAGCGAGATACGCCGGTGCCCGCCGTGCGCAGGATTGAAACTTCCGCCCAGCAATCCGACTCGCGGCCGGGCGCGCCGGGGCCGTGACGACGCGCCCTGAAAAGGGGGGAATCGCGATTGCGAGGGAGGAGGCCGGAGCGAATCGGTCAAGCGAGCCGAAACACTCGGGATTGGGTCCGGTTCCCGAAAATTAAGGTTAATGACAGAATTTTTCACAGTTCATCGTAGCCACACTTCGACTCATCCTGTCGGGCGGCCGGGTGATTCGACCGCTCCCGGCCCGCTTGCTAGCCCCCCAACAGGGACCGGACATACGGTTAGGGGTTGCATTGACACATCACACGGAACAGCGCGTCACGTGGGCGCAGCGCATGGAACTTTGGTTTCCCGAGCGTGAGTTTTTCATGCGTTCGCACGGCCAGGTTCGTTTCATCAAGATCAGTTCGCGGCTCCAGAAGACGGCGGTCGCACTGACGCTGATCGTCGCACTGGCGGTGATCGCCGGCATGGGGACGATGAGCTTCCTGCAATGGCGATCGAGCGTGGAGCGCGTTTCGCTGCTCGAACGCGAAGCCGATGTCGCCACGTCGGAAGAACGCCTCAACGCCTATCGCGCCAATCTGGGCGAAGTGACGCAGGATCTTGAGAAGCGGCAGGACTTCATCGAGGAAATGATGAAGGTGGTTCCCGCCGACGCGATCCAGGAAAGCACGGTTACCGATAGCTCGGACGAGACCGCCGACATGGTCGAGAAAGTCTCCATGGCCGTGCCCGAAGCGGCCGCACTGGCGAAGATCGAGGCGCGCCAGCTGGTCTTCGTCGAAGGACTGACCCGCTATGCGGACAACCGTTCGAAACAGGCGATGTGGGCGCTCAACGAGCTCGGGCTCGACCCCAAGCAGATCCTCGCCACCGCCGAAAAGTCGGCGCGCGGCGGGCCGTTCGAAGCCGTCTTCGGCGAAGGCGACGAAATCGATCCGCGCTTCGAGCGGCTCGGCCTCAGCCTCGCGCGGATGGCCACGCTGGAAGAGACGCTCGAAGGCGTGCCGCAGCTTCGCCCGACCGATACGCCCGCGGCAAACTCCTCTTTCGGTTATCGCCGCGATCCGTTTACCGGACGCGCTGCCATGCACCGCGGGCTCGATTTCCCGGGCCCGCGCGGCGCGCCGATCTACGCCGCCGCGCGCGGAACGGTGACCTTCGTCGGGCAAAAGGGCGGCTATGGTAACGCGGTTGAAATCAGCCACGGGCAGGGGCTGTTAACCCGCTACGGCCACATGTCGCGTTTTGAGGCGAAGGTGGGTGACCGGGTTGAAGCAGGCACGGTTATCGGCGCTATTGGCAGCACGGGTCGATCGACCGGCCCGCACCTGCATTTCGAGGTTCGAGTGAACGGCACAGCAGTCAATCCGCGCACATTCTTGGAGTTAGCCCCTGATGTTCTCAAAAAAGCACGCAGAAACCCCACCGCCGCCGCCGCCCAGCGCGCCGGCGCGGCCCGCAGCGCCGAAGGCAAGTCCCGTGGCTAAGGGCGGTTCCTCCTCGGGCAGCTTCTCGGTGCTGGGTGCGGACGTCACCATCACCGGAAACATCAGCGCAACCACCGAACTGCATATCGACGGTACGGTCGAAGGCGACATCGACTGCGCTTCGCTGGTGCAGGGCGACGGCAGCCAGATCACGGGCGAAGTAACCGCCGAGACCGCCCGGCTGGCCGGTCGTGTCGATGGTTCGATCCATGCACGCGAGCTGGTGATCCTGCGCAGCGCGACGATCAACGGCGATGTGCATTACGAAGCGCTCACCGTGGAACAGGGCGCCGCGGTGCAGGGCCGTTTCGCACCGCGCGACGCCGCCCCGCCCAAGGCGAGCGCATCCAGCAATACTGCGTCTTCCTCAACCACCGGCAGCGCGACCTCTTCGTCGACTACCGCGGATCTCGGCATTTCGCCGTTCTCTTCGGACAACGACAGCGACACGGACCGCGCGAGCGCCAGCGCGAGCAATACCTCGAACTACTACTGAGTTACCGGCCACGGTCGGGAGGGAAGCGGGAGCGCGCCGTTGGATCGCGGCGTCGCTCCCGCAGTGCATTCGGGACCGGTCAGTCGCCCAGGACTTCCTGCCGCAGCGCCTTGCGATCGAGCTTGCCGACCAGCGTGACAGGTAGTTCCTGGCGGATCACCACTTCGTCGACCCGCTCGTGCTTGCCGACGCGGGAATTGAGCCAGTCGCGCAAAGCCTCCGCGCTCGGCGCGCGGACATCGGGCTGCAAGGTCGCATAGGCGCGCGGCACTTCGCCATGATAATCGTCGGGCACGCCGATCACCAGCACGTCGCGGATTGCCGGATTTTCCTGCAGCACGTCTTCCACCTGGCTGGGGAAGACCTTGAACCCGCCGACAGCGATCATGTCCTTGATCCGGTCGACGATCTCCACGAACCCATCCGCATCGATCTGGGCGACATCGCCCGTGCGCAGCCATTTGCGGCCCTGATGTTCGATAAACACCTCGGCATCGGCATCGGGCAGGTTCCAGTAACCTTGCATGATCTGCGGGCCATTGATCGCCAACTCGCCCGGCTCACCCTCTGGGGCAAGCTTGGTCGGGTCTTCCTTGTCGAGCAGCAGCAGGCGGGTTTGCGCCAGCACCTGCCCGATCGTGCCGTGCTTGCGCATCGCGACGTAGGGATTGGCGGAGACCACGCCCGAACTCTCGGTCAGGCCGTAGCCTTCGACCAGCCGAACGCCCGATACCTTCTCCCACTTCTCTCGCAACGTGTTGGAGAGCGGCGCGCCGCCCGAGATGCAGATTTTCAGGTTCGAAAAGTCGGTCTGGCCGACCTTCGGATGATCCAGGAGCGCCTGAAACATCGTCGGCACACCCGGAAAGCCGGTGACGCGCGCACGCTTGAGCGTCGCCAGCACGTCGCCCGCCTCGAAGCGCGGGACCATCGCGATGGTCGCACCGCGCACGACGCTGCGGTTGAGCACACAGGTGTTGGCGAAGACATGGAACAGCGGCAGCGCGCCCATGATCACGTCGGGGTCCTTGCGGTCGAACGGGTCGATCGCGTTGACCTGCTGCGCGTTCGCGGCGAGGTTCGCATGGCTGAGCATTGCGCCCTTGGGGCGCCCGGTGGTGCCGCCGGTATACTGGAGCAGCGCGATCTCCTCGGGCGCAATGTCGAGTGCGCGCGGTTCGCTGTGCGGCAACAGTTCTTTCCAGTCGACGATCGCCTTGCCGTCGCTCGTCCCGTACGCCGGCTTCGCGACTGCGTCGCGGCGGAACAGCCTGAGGCCGAGCGCCTTGAGCGGCGGCAACATGCTGGCAAGCTTGCCGACGACCAGCGTCTGGAGCGAGGACTGGTCGAGCACGGCAGCAGCCGTGTCGAACAGCTGCTTCGCATCGACCGTCACCAGCAGGCGGGTGCCCGAATCCTCGACCTGGTGCGCCAGTTCCTCGACCGAATAGAGCGGCGAGAAATTGACGACGGTCGCCCCGGCCATCATCGCCCCATAATAGGCGGACAGGTAAATGGGCACATTGGGCAGGAACAGCCCGACGCGGTCGCCGCGCCCGATGCCGCGTTCCTGCAGGCCCGCGGCGAAGCGTCGCGCCTCGGCGTGCATCGCCTGGTAGCTCAGCTTGCGGCCGAGAAATTCGATCAGCGTCCGCTGCGGATGCGCATCGACCGCGCGCCCGAACAGGGCAGGCATGGTGGTCGATTCGATCTCTGTGTCCCACGGACTGGGGTGGTGATAGGGGAGCTTGCTTACATCCATGTAAGCCTGATGCAGGGGTGCGGCCCCGCCCGCAAGTGTTAGCTGGGCGAGGCGTGCAAGATTCCCGTTCTTCGCGGGGTGCTTATTCTTCGTCGGAGGCGGGGCCGGTGTCGACCGGCGCGCCGCTTAGCTGCTCTTCCTCGCTCGCGCGCTTGGCTTCGAGCCATGCAGCGGCTTCGGCTTCCTGCGCGGCTTCGGCAGCGGCTTTTTCGTTGTCGTCACGTTCGCGCCGCAGTTCCTCGATCAGCTTGGCCTTGTCGCTCGCCTCGACGGCAGGATCGGCGGCGGCGTTTTCGAGACCGGCCTTCTTGGCCGCGGCCTTGACCACCGCGTCGAGCTCGCGCTGCGAGCACAGGCCCAGCGTCACCGGGTCCTTCGGCTGGATGTTCTGGATGTTCCAGTGGCTGCGATCGCGCACCGCGCCGATCGTGTTGCGGGTCGTACCGATCAGCTTGGAGATCTGTGCGTCGGTCACTTCGGGGTGGTTGCGCAGGATCCACGCAATCCCGTCGGGCTTGTCCTGCCGCTTGGAAACAGGCGTATAGCGCGGGCCCTTGGTGCGGGTGACGTCGGCTGGAGCCTTCTGCATCTTGAGGCTGTAGGAACTGTCGGCCTGGCCGCGCTCGATTTCTTCCTGCGTCAGCTCGCCGGCATAGACCGGATCGCGCCCGGTATACTTGCTGCCCGCCAGATCGTCGGCCATGGCCTGCACTTCGAGGATATGGAGCCCGCAGAACTCGGCGATCTGCTCGAAGCTGAGCCCGGTGTTGTCGACCAGCCAGGTGGCGGTCGCGTGGGGCATCAACGGGGTCGGTTGGTCGGCCATTGTGGTCATCCTGAAAGTGTGCGCCCCGCATCATGGCGAGGGCCGGAAAAGACAAGGGCCGCCCCTTTCGGAGCGGCCGCTTCCCCTATCACTTAGGTGATGGCGGGCCTGACGGCAAGGTGATTGGCACTCTGGCGAGATTCGCCGCCAGACGATCGGGTCTTGCCGTCAGGGGGTTAGGCACTCGCCGTCGAACTCCTCCAGCCCGGCGAGGAACTGCGCGGTCGCCGCTTCCCAGCTGAACGCCTTGCCGAATTCGGCGCAAGCCTGCGAATCGCGCGAGAGTGCAGCGGCAATCGCCTCGTCCAGATTTTCGCTCATCGCGCCGACCTCGTCGGTCAGGATGTCGCGTGGGCCGGGCACGGGATACGCAGCCACCGGGGTGCCGCAGGCCAGCGCCTCGATCATCACCAGGCCGAACGTGTCGGTCTTGCTCGGGAAGACGAAGACGTCCGCATCGGCATAGCAGCGCGCCAGATCCTCTCCGCCCCGCTTGCCGAGAAACACCGCGTCGGGATAGCGCACTTCCAGATCGCTGCGCGCCGGGCCATCGCCGACGATCACCTTGGTGCCCGGCTGGCTGGTCTTCAGAAAAGCCTCGAGGTTCTTCTCCACCGCGACGCGCCCTACATAGAGCTGGATCGGTCGGCGCAAGCCTTCGTAATCGGCGCAAGCGCCTGCATCGGGATGGAAGAGCTCCAGATCGACCCCGCGCCCCCAGTGGTGCAGCCGGGTGAGGCCCTGCGCGCGCAGTTCCTCACGGATGCTCTCGGTTGCCACCATCACGCGCTGCGCGGGACGATGGAACCAGCGGATATAGGGCCAGAAGGCATCGGGCGGCAGGTAGGTACGGCGCGATACGTAATCGGGAAACTGGGTGTGATAGGCGGTGGTGAACGGCACCGCCTTGGTCATGCAATACCGCCTTGCCGACAGACCCAGCGGCCCTTCGGTGGCGATATGTACCGCGTCGGGCTGCAATTTCGCCAGCCGCCGCCCCACGGTGCCGGGCATGGTCAGCGCGAGGCGGATTTCGGGATAGGTGGGGCACGGCACCGAAGGGTACTGATCGGGCGTGATCACATCGACCTGCAGACCGTTCTTGCGCAGGATATCGCAGGTAGTGGTCAGCGTGCGGACCACTCCGTTCATCTGCGGATGCCATGCGTCGCTGACGATCGCGATCGATTTTGGAGGGGCCCCGACCAAGTCAGCTAGCCCGCCAGCTTCCTGCAGCAGCATCAGGCGACCGCGCGCGCGCTGCTTTCGTCGTCGGCCTGTTGCTGCGGAACGTCGGGGGAAGTGCGCCGTGCGATCTCGTCCGGCCAGTGGAGGATTTCCATCCGCCCGTCGAAATGCTCGACCAGCGCGTTGCAGCCTTCCACCCAGTCGCCGTCGTTCCAGTATTCGACCTGGCGGCCCTGATGGGTGAACATGCGGTGCTCGGCGGTATGGATATGGCCGCACACGACTCCGTCCACGCCGCGCTCTCCGGCAGCGCGGGCCACGACTTCCTCATATTTCGAGATGAACTCGACCGCATTCTTCACCTTGTTCTTGGCCGCCTTCGACAGCGACCAGTAGGGCATTCCCAAAGCCTTTCGAGCGGAATTGACCCACCCGTTCAAGGCCATCGTCAGGTGATAGGCGGTGTCGCCGACGAAGGCGAGCCACCTGTGGGTAAGCATGATCGTATCGAATTCGTCGCCATGCAGCACCATCAGCCGGCGGCCG
>CATMNW010000002.1 GCA_950071875.1 uncultured Erythrobacteraceae bacterium
CCGCTTCTGACACCGGAGATGTGGGAGCCAATGCCCGGCCTGCTGACCGGCATCATCCTGGCACCCGATGGGGCGGTTTACGTCTCGAACCTCGGCAATGCGCTGGTGAAGCTCGAACGAGCCGATACGGCCCAAGTCGATTCCTCTCTGGACAGCGTGCTGGCCAACCGGACCGAGGTTGTTCTCGAGGCGATCAAGTCGGGAAATACCGAGCCGATCCTCGCGCTTTACACCGACGATGCCGTCTTTTCGCCCTCGGGGTATACGCTGCTGAGCGACCGGACGGCACTCGCTGCCTTCTGGGAAGGCGTTGCCGAAAGCGAGGCCGCCGATGCGACGTTCGACGTCGTGTCGATAAGGCGCCTCGGGCCCGACGCCTTCACCGAATTGCAGAAATACGAAGTGTTCGACGCCGAGGGCACCTCACTCTTCGGTGGTTATGCCTTGCTGCTCTGGGTTCGCGAGGATGGCCGCTGGCGGATGGCTGCCGATGTCTCGAACGAAGGGAACCCGTAAGGTGTCCGTTTTCGAGGGAAAGGTCGCCATTGTCACCGGTGCCAGCAGCGGGATTGGCAAGGCAACGGCGCTGATCCTGGCCGAGCGCGGAGCCACGGTCGTGGTCGCGGCGCGCCGCACGGAGGTGCTCGACGAACTGGTCGCGCAGATCGAACAGGCGGGAGGCAAGGCAAGCGCTGTCGTCACCGATGTCGCACAGGCCAGCGACGTCGAAGCGATGGTGGCGCATGCGGTAGACACGCATGGACGGCTCGATCTTGCCGTCAACAACGCGGGCATCGGTGCCGAGGTCTATCCGCTGATCGACACGCCAGACGATTACTGGGACCGCGTGATGGCGGTAAACCTTCGCGGCAATTTCCTGTGTCTCAAGCATGAAGCGCGCGCCATGCTGGCGGCGGGCAATGGCGGATCGATCGTCAATATCGGATCGGTCAACACGTTCCTGGGTTGCCCCGGAGCCAGCACATACACCGCGTCCAAGGCCGGCCAGTTGGGGCTGACGACCTCCGCCTCCGCAGAGCTGGCCGAACACGGCATACGCGTGAATCTGCTGTGCCCCGGCGTCATCCACACGCCGCTGCACGAACAGATCAAGGGCAATCTCGGCGCCGAAGCCTTCGATGGCATTCGTCAGCGCAAACATATGCGGCGCTTCGGGGAGCCAGAGGAAATAGCGCGCTGCATCGCCTTCCTCTGCTCCGAAGATGCCAGCTTCGTGACCGGCACTACACTGACACCCGACGGCGGCTTCCACCTATCTTTGTAAGGAGCACACCATGACCAGGGCACTGGAGATCGTGCAGCAATTCTATGCTGCCGTCGGCACTGGCGACAAGGACACAGCTGCATCGCTGATGGCCGATGACGTCCGCTGGATGGAGGCGGAGAACTTCCCGCTGGCGGACCGCAATCCCTATGTCGGCGCGCAGGCCGTGCTCGAAGGCGTCTTCGCGCGGTTGGGCGACGTGCTGGACGATTTCGGCGTCGAGCCGGGACGTTTCATCGCGGACGAGACCAGCGTCGTGATGGAAGGCCGTTACACCGGCACCGGGAAGGCGACCGGGCAGCCCTGCAACCCGCAGGTTGTCCATGTCTGGACTGTCGAGGATGGCAAGATCGCTACCTTCCAGCAGCATATTGATACACTCGCTGTCGCGCGGGCCACCGGCAAAGCGCCATGAGCGAGGCGGTCGCCCCGATTACTGCGAAAGACAGGGTCGGGGAGCTCGACGTGCTGCGAGGCTTCGCCTTGCTCGGAGTAATGACGATCAACCTGTGGGAATTTGGCGGCGAGAGCGTCACCATCACCGCCGATCAACTTGCCGCATTACCCAACGCCGCGCTCAACAGCTCGATCGAATTCTGGCTGCGCCTGTTCGTTTCCGACAAGGCCAACACCCTGTTCGCCTGCCTGTTCGGCATGGGGTTCTGGATTCAAATGGAGCGCCTGGAAGCACGCGGCGCACCGTTCCGCTCGATCTACTTCCGGCGTGCCGGCATCCTCCTGATCTTCGGCTGGCTGCACTTCTTTCTGCTGTTTTCCTGGGATGTCCTGCATGTCTACGGGATCGCCGCTTTCATCCTGCTGTTCAGTCGCAAGCTGTCAGCGCGCACGATGCTGGTCGTCGGAGGGGCGCTGCTCCTGTTTGCCAAGCCTCTGATCTCCGGTGTTTTCGAGTGGTCCGGCGTTTCGGTCACGCTCGATGCGATCACTTCCGCCGATAGCGAAGTCTTGGCCCGCCAGGCCGCAGCGCAGTCAGGCGATTTTGTCACCTTCATGAGCTTGATGGCGGAAAACAACTGGCTCGGCTGGATCATGAACGGCGGCCTCGTTGCCTGGATCGCATACGCTACCGGGAGGTTTTATATCGGCGCGTGGATCGCGCGAAAGGGGTGGATCCAAAACGCCTCGACGAATCTCGCGCCGTTCCGCCGGGTATTGTGGCCCACCCTGGTGCTTGGCCTTGCGCTGGAAGCGACCCATCTCCTTACCGAGAATGCCGAGCCGGGCACCACGCTCTCGGCGATCAGCGCATGGGGCGGCATTCTTCACGCCTTGGCGACGCCGCTGATTGCAATCGGCTACGGCTGCGCGCTCATTCTCCTTTTCAATGGCCGGTCCGCCAAGTGGCTTGTCGCCCCGTTCGGAGCGGTGGGGCGGATGGCGCTGACCAACTATGTGCTTCAGAGCATTGCGATTGTCCTGATCCTCACCGGGGTCGGGCCTGGACTCGCCTTGGCTGGCAAGGCCGGCATCGCCACCTTCCTGCCACTGGTGGCGATTTTCTACGGGGCGCAAGTTCTGATCAGCAATTTCTGGCTCAAGCGCTTCTCTTACGGCCCGCTCGAATGGGTCTGGCGCGCGCTAACCTATGGTGAGCGGCCCGCGATGCGGCGATCGACCTCCGCCATGATCGCGCAATAGCCAGCGCCCCGCTTTCTGCCAGTCCACGTGCCCCGCCCATCTCGCTCTCATCGAGATGTGAGAGCGTTTCTCCTGTGAAGAGGAGAACGGCAAACCAAGCCGCTGCTGCGAACATGAGGGATCCGCCACGTGCCGGACGGGCACCTGGGGTGTTTGTCGTTCCGGCAAATCGCCCCATCGCATCCGAGCAAATATGACGATCGAAACGACCGCTTTGGTCCTTTTAAGTGCAGCCACGAATGACCGAGATTAGGGCGCAAAACAGTCATAGTGTGAAGTGTAATCGGGCCCGCTGGCAAGCCACGGTCAAGCGACTGCTTCACTCTTGAGCTTCTCAAGCCTTACCGAGCATATATCATGGACAACGCGGCCGAGCTCCTCGACCTGCTCTCCGAGCCATTCGAGTTCCTCCTTGGTGATGCGGTAGTGCTGTGAGTAGCGGGCCTTCACGTAGGCTTCTTTGAGCTTTTCAAAGCGCGCCCGATCGCGGCGCGTATCGCGTGGCCAGACATAGGTGAGGCGTGGATCAATCCTCTCCGCTTGGGTGCGCAGAAAACCGAGGTTGTGCACGTGCGGCGTGTAGAAGGTGCAGACCAAAAGCACGCAGTGATAGAGGAATTCGGCGGATTGATGCATGTCAAACGCTGCCGGTTTTAGAAACCCTCGCTCTCGACCCACCTTTGATAGCTCGTATCGCTGCATCGCGGTTGGAAACCACTCGTCGAAATACTCCTGCGCCATCGCGAGTGCCTGCTCGGGCGTTTTGGGCTTAGGCTTATGCAGTTCGGTGTCGTCTGCCTGGTAGAGCGCCACCCCGTCTTTCGCGACATCCATGAAGAAGTAGCGCCCGTGCGCGAGGCCGTCGTTCACTTCCTGCAATGTGTGGACGATAAAATTCACCGGCGTGTTGAGGGTCTTGGTGACGCCGTATTCGCGCATCAGCCGGTCATCGAGCTTGGACCAGTACTTGATGCGGTCAACCAGACGCTTGTCATTGACGATAACAAGCAGATCATAGTCAGACTGGTAGCCCTTTGCAGTATGGGGTTCATCGACCCATGTTCCGCGTGCATAGCTGCCGTACAGAATGACCTTGAGGATGCGCCCGGCCTTCTTCCAGTCGTGCCTCGCCAGCGCGAAGGCGTCATCGAATTCTTCGAAGATAAGCTGCACCACGCGCTCAAGCTCGCGCTGTTTTTGCGGTGGCAGATGATCGAGTTCGGTGCGCATAACACAACCTCTAGCAAGCAGTTGGAATAGTTGCACCTATAGACTGGCGCAGCGGCATTTCGCCCTGCTCCAGAGCGCACCTCTGCTCTCACCCAACCGCAACATTTAACTAAGGTCTGCGCGTCTTCACGCGCGGTGTTGTCGTGAAGCCATCGAAGCGCGCATCCAATGGACTATCGGTCAGTTTCCGCTTCATCATGTGCTGGCCCCAGACGAATAAGCTCGTCGGACAGGTGCTTTCCCGTTTCCATTCTGCGCGCCAGCGCCTCGACGAGATGGCTGAAGCGTTTCTCGGCGTCGGCGCGTGCTGCCGCAGAGGCATCGCCGCCGAGCGCGGGCGTGACTTCGAGCCAGCGTCTCAGGTAAAGAGCAAATGCCTCGTTTCCGACCTCGACGTGATAGTCGAGCTTGTCGATCTGCCGCGAAATCCGGTCCAACCGGCGGCTGAATGCCGCCTCGAGTCTCTCCGACCCATCGGGCGATAGGAACGAAGCTATCGCGGCTTCCACCACCGAAGCCTGCGATACCCGCTTGCGTCCGGCAAAGTCGGCCAGTTGCCGCGAGAGAGCGGGCGGCAGGCGGAAAGTGTGCTTGATGCGGTTGCCCTTGCTCACAAGTCGATCCCGTCATCGGGGTCGAGCGCCGCCCGCTGAGCATTGGCGCGCATCTGGTCGGCGATCCGGCGGTTTCTGCTCGACTCTTCGTCATCGCGCCGATCGTCGAACTCGAATTCATTGCGCGGTGGCGATGCCGCGGGCGCTATATCCTCGTGCTGGGGAAGTTCGGGCTCGCGCCGGACACCGCCATCAGCGACCGTGTCGCGATCTTCCAGCTCAGCGGCATCCGACGCGACAAGCGGTTGCTTGGGTGCGCGCGCAATCACCCCTTCCCATTCTCCGGCGTCGGGCTGACTGGGCGATTGTTCAGCCATCGGCGGCGGCTCGACCCGTTTTGCCAATCTGGGATCGGCATAATAGCGCGCCTTCTTCGCCCGGATCGGATGCGCGCCTGCAAGCATCACAATCTCGTCGGTATCGGGCAGCTGCATGATCTCGCCCTGGGTGAGCAAGGCCCGGGCGGTTTCGCTGCGCGAGACCATCAGATGACCAAGCCATGGCGAGAGCCGGTGCCCAGCGTAATTCTTCATCGCGCGCAGTTCGGTCGCGGTGCCAAGCGATTCAGAAATACGCTTCGCCGTGCGCTCGTCATTGGTCGCAAAACAGACCCGGACATGACAATTGTCGAGGATCGCATTGTTCTGACCGTAAGCCTTCTCGATCTGGTTGAGCGATTGCGCGATCAGGAATGCCTTGATGCCGTAGCCTGCCATGAAGGCAAGCGCGCTTTCGAAGAAGTCGAGACGGCCGAGCGCTGGAAATTCGTCAAGCATCAGCAGCAATCGGCGTCGATCCGATCCTTCGTTCAGGTCTTCGGTCAGGCGGCGGCCCAGCTGGTTGAGAATGAGCCGGATGAGCGGCTTGGTGCGGCTGATGTCGGACGGCGGCACGACGAGATAGAGTGTGACGGGCCGCGCCGGATCGACGAGATCGGCGATCCGCCAGTCGCATTGCCGCGTGACTTTCGCGATCACCGGATCGCGGTAGAGGCCGAGGAAGGACATCGCGGTTGAGAGCACGCCCGATCGCTCGTTTTCCGACTTGTTGAGCAGTTCGCGTGCGGCGCTCGCCACGACCGGATGGACGCCTTCCTCTCCCAGATGCTGCGTAGCCATCATTGCAGTGAGCGTCGTCTCGATCGAGCGTTTCGGGTCGGACAGGAACGACGCCACTCCGGCCAGGGTCTTGTCGGGCTCGGCATAGAGGACATGGAGGATCGCTCCGACCAGCAAGGCATGGCTGGTCTTTTCCCAATGGTTGCGCCGTTCGAGTGAGCCTTCGGGATCGACTAGCACGTCGGCGATGTTCTGGACGTCGCGCACTTCGTTAATTCCCCGCCGCACTTCCATCAGCGGATTGTACGGCGCCGAGGCTTCATTGGTCGGATCGAACAGCAGCACGCGGCTGAAACGCGAACGAAAGCCTGCGGTGAGTTCCCAGTTTTCGCCCTTGATGTCGTGAACGATGGCCGAATGCGGCCAGGTCAGCAGCGTCGGGACAACGAGGCCGACACCTTTGCCGCTGCGCGTCGGGGCGAAACACAGCACATGCTCGGGTCCGTCATGCCGTAAATAGAGATTGGCATGGCGACCGATCACTGCGCCTTTGCCGCCGAGTAGCCCTTCGCGGGCGATCTCGGAGCGGGTTGCCCAGCGCGCGGAGCCATAGGTCGCGCTGGTCCGGGCCTCGCGGGCACGCCAGACCGACATGGCGATTGCCACAACCACCGCAATCAGACCGCCCGATGCGGCGATCATCCCGCCGGTTTCGAATATTCGCGGAGCATAGGCCTCGTAGCTGAACCACCACCAGAAGATCGAATATGGCGGATAGACCGGGTGACCAAACGCGGTGAACCATGCTGGACCGAGCTCTTGCTGGTAGCCGAGCGTTGCAGCAGTCCATTGGGTGGCCGCCCAGACTCCTGCGAGCGCCAGCGCAAATACAGCCAGGATCTGGCCCCACAGGATCTTGGTTGCCGACACAGTCGCCTCCTTTCGCCCAATAACAGGAGGCAGTTGTAACGCCGGTATCAAGTTCGAATGCGTGTGATCGGGGTCCAGCGTAGCCAAAGAAGCAGGAGGAGGGGTCGTTGCACCACGGATCAATCCAGCGCGACTGGCACGGAACCCGCTTGCTGGACCCTGTGCCGGATAAGAGAACAAGGCTATGATTTGCTAACAAAACCCGACATGTTAAGTCTTTCCGGTATCATGGTATCCGAGAGACCATCGACCACTCCTGCGATTGTCGTGCAGCTTTTGCTGGGCATGGCACTCTTTGGCAGTGCAACGCCGCTCAGCAAGTTAATCGGGCAGCAGTTCTCGGTCTTCACAGCGTCATGCATGCGCATGCTGATCGCTTGTCTGGTCCTTGCTCCATTCACATGGCTGCTGACGAAAAGGTTTGCTCATGCGAAGCGGTCGGACTGGTGGGTGATTGCCGCGATCTCATTATTCGGGATGGTCGGTTTCACCGCAGCCATGCTTTTTGGCATGCGTCTCACCACAGGCGTGATTGGCTCCACGATCATGAGCGCGACACCGGCAGTGACTGCCGCCGCGGCCGTAGTTTTCTTCGGTGCCGCAATGAACTGGCGCACATCGGGAGCATTGGCCCTTGCGGTCGCGGGGATCGTGATGATCAATCTGCTGCGAACCGGGGGAAGCGGAGCCACCGAAGCGCCGATTCTTGGCGCAGCGCTTGTCGCAATGGCCGTGTGCTTCGAGGCAGCCTACACCCTGCTTGCACGTAAACTTTCCGACGGGATCAGCTCGCTGGAAGCAACACTGGCCGCATCGCTCATTGCCGCTTTGCTCTTTGTCGTTCTGGCTTTTGTTTTCGATTCCCGACCGTTCGATTTTTCCGGCGTAAGTCGGGATGGTTATTTCGCGCTCGCCTTTTGGGGTGCGGCCACAGGAGGGCTCGCTCCTGTTCTTTGGTATAATGGTGCCCGCAAAGCGCCAGGAGCACTCACGGCAGGTGCGATGGCAGTCATGCCCCTTAGCGCGCTTGTCCTATCTTACGTCCTACTTGGCGAATCCTTTCGCTGGTCTCACCTATTGGGCTTCGGGTTGGTTTTCGCAGGGCTTGTCCTGATGATAGTCGAGCATGCGAAATCGGCAGATTAGTGAGAATGAGATGTCCGTCCCGCCCAGCCGCTGAGACAGAGTGAGCGTCTAGAACCTACGCGGCCTCCCATGTAAATTCAGGACTACCCGACCAGGTCAGACGGTACAGGGCACCCTGCGTCACCGACTGCACGACATTGGGCCATAGCGCCGCGATGCAGGTCCCGTCCGGATGGCGAACCGAGGAATAGATGATGCCGTTATGACCTTCGGCGCGGGCTTGCGCTGCCAGGGCATTACCGACGGGATAGCCCTTGTTCTTTTCCGGATCGAGCGATGGGTGGCCGGGCGTTTCGCGCAGATCGAGAAAGATGCCGGACATACTTGCAATCATCTCGCCATATTCCACCACGGCATTGAAATCGCCTGCATCCGCCAACGCCTGGGTCAGGTGATGTCCGACCTCGGCGAGGCAGGTTTCGACCGCCAGGGCCGCGTACCAAGCCCCGCGATTTGCGGGGTTAAATCGCCCCGGCTCGCGAGGTTTGGCGTAAGCGAAACTCGCATTGATGAACTTGGCATGCGGCACGCCGTGCACCAATTCTTCGGCGCTAAGGCCGCCATGGCCGCGCTCCTCGGCTATCAGGCGCGAGCTAGTCGCTCCTTCGATCTCCGCAAGCAGCGTAAGTTCATCGTCATCGTCAGCGAGCGGCGCCATCACCGCGTCGCGCAGGCGCGCACTCGAAACCAGCCGGATGGTGCGCTCGAACGCTTCTCGTTTGGTAGCCAGATCTGCCGAAAGCAATTCGGGATCGCTCTCAGAGCCCGCCACGAAGCGCGTCAATATACTGGCGGGTTTCGAGCATACGCGGGATACCGCCTTCGATCATTGCCTGGACTGGCGAAAGCCGGTCGAACACAGGTGCCGTATTGACGAGCCTGGGCCAGCGATCGGCCATGTCGTCGGCAAACAGCAGATGCAGCCCCTTGAACAAGCCGATCAACGCCGAAGCGCGCGTCAACTGGTCCTGGCTAAGCGCGCCCTCCCAAGTTCCGGCCTTCATCCGGTCCCAGGTGCTTTCAGAGACACCGAGCAGCGCAGCGCCCTCGGCATTGCTGCCACCCCAGGCGTCGACAAGTCGCAGAACGGCTTTGACCGCCGCGCCCGTCAGGCGGTCACGATCATCACTGGCCGCGAAGGTCTGAATGCCTCGCGGTGCTTCGGCTTGCTCTAATGCTATACTTGTCATATCGCATCTCCTGATGCTTTTATACGCATCACATGGTGTTTCGTCAAGGACAGATTTGTCTGCACAGCCCCGTCAGACAGAAGGCCCCCGCGACCGGGTGAAGCTCCAGTCAACACCGCCGCGTTCGTTGACCCTGCCAGTGACCGTCTGGCCCAGATGGCGCTCCAGGTCCTGTCGCCAGGGGACGAGCTGGAAACCTACACCGTTGTCGATCATCGCAAACCGGCCCGAAGCGAGTGTGACGCGTTCCCGATACACGCCTGCGACATGATCCCCGGAAGTCGCGCTCTGCATGGTGCTTGCGTGACACGAGGCGAGCGCATCGCTAGCCGCGGCCAGGTCCCGTTCGCGCAGAGTGCCCAGCAGATTGCGAGCATAGACGATCTTTTGCCCCTGACGGTTCGCAAGACCTTGCTCCAGGAGGACGTCGGCCCGCTTGCCCAATGCCTCGCGCACCTCCGACCCGAACCCGCCTGCCACGGACTTGAGGTGGGGCGATACGAGTTGCCGATCAAGCCAGGTCGCACCGTTTGCACCGATCTGTCTTTCGAGAGCGAAGTCGGAGCGAACAAGCAGGCTCATCTGTTGCCGGCCTTTCCGATCGGTCCATGCGCTCGTCTCCACGATGGCGCCCGGTGCGGCATCACCTGTCCGCTCGAGGTCGGGAAAACGCAGGTGGTGAATGCGCCCATCGGCCCCGTCGACGATGGCGTAGGCCCTGCCAGTAAGCTCGTCATGCAGCCCGCGCTCGACGAGCCTGCCAATCACACGCTCGCCGTTCGCATCCTCATGCAAAGCCAGCCGCGCCGGGTGCGCATCCAAGCCTTTCCCGGTCATGGCCCGGTGCATCGTTTTGATGATGTCGCCGCGTTCTCCAAGTGCCCGAAGCGTGGGCTCGATATCGGATGCCAGCGTCCAGCTTGCTGGTCCCACCTGCTCAGCCAGTCCCATGCGTTCGAGGACCTTGGCGCGTCCAATCAAGATCGAGCGATCCTTACGTGCTGCCGAACCGGCTTCGGGCCGCAGATCGATCTCGCCAAACGCGCCGCGTTGCTTGTGCAGGCGGCGATCGAGACTGGTCCAGCGTTCAGCGTCAACCTCGCGCGCCAGAGCATTGAGGATATCACGTTCGCTGCGCGGTCCCAGCTCGATGGTCACGCGTTCCTCGGCGCGGGCGCGCATCCCCTCGCTGATATAGGCGCGGTCGATCACAAGGTCCTCGCCGCCTGTCGCGACGCCGCGAACCAGCACATGGATATGCGGATTGTCGGTGTTCCAGTGATCGACGGCCACCCAGTCAAGCCTGGTGTCGAGATCGCTGGCCATATCGGTCATCAATTCACGCGTGAAGGCGCGCAGGTCGCCCATCTCGTTGGCATCCTCAGGAGAGACGATGAAGCGGAAGTGGTGCCGGTCGTCCTCGCAGCGATCGGCAAAGCTATCCCCATCGGCCTGGTCGGAAGCGACATCGAACATCTGGCCATGCGATCCATCCTTCGTGACACCATCGCGCTCAAGATAGGAGATGTGACGCGCGAGCGGCGCCGAGCGGAAACGCGCACCCCCATGCCGCACAACGCGGGCCTTGATCACCACACGGCGCTGGACGGGACTTCGGCGGAGTCCGAGTGCCGCATGTCTGCCCCGACCGAAATGGCCCGTTCCCGTCCGACCCTTGCCTTGGTGAAGCGGTGTGTGGCCGGCCCGTCGAGATGACTGAAGAACGCGGCCGACCAGCGTACTGGCTTTGCGATATTGGCGCTCCCCGCTGTCGCCCGAGCGACCCGGCCTGACGTTGAAATCCTCGTCAGCCATGCTCAAAATTGACGAGCGACGGCGCATTTAGCGCTGAAAAATATGCAGAATTTGAAGGAACCGACAGCAGAGCAATGCCGGAGACGGCGCTAATTACCCAGAAAAACCAACCACATGCAGCCCGGACGACGGCGCTGCTTTTATCTCGCCATCCTCTCTTACCCTTTCTGACCAGCCCGCAACCCGTTCGCAAAACTTCGCTAGCGGACGACGCAGAACGCAGGGATGCCCGCCTGGCTGTCATTGGTCGGCAACTGTCGATATGGGCGCGAAAAGATCATGCGCGGGCCGTACCGGGCGGACAAAAGCGGTGCCCGAGGCCTCCGGGAGACCCCGATCGCCGGGGGCATAATCCGAAGTGGAAACAGGTGCATCGGGCGCGCCCGGAGCGTCCGCAGAGTGTGAACCCGCCGCGACGAAGATGCGCTCGATCTGCAGCAGGGGCGCAATCTTCGCGACATAGCGGCGGGTTTCGAGGGGGAGCGAACGCCGTCCTGCAAGCCAGGCCTCGTAGCGCCCCGGCCCCGCATTATAAGCTGCAAGGAAGCCAGCTACACCGTAGCGGTCATACATTTCGCGCAAGTACGATGTGCCCGCGAGGATATTGTCGCGCGGGTTGAAAGGATCGCTGCCGAGCGAGTACCGATCGCGCTGGCGCGCCCAGGTGCCAGGCATGAGCTGCATCAATCCCATCGCGCCTGCCGACGACACTGCGCGCGTCCGGCCCGCACTTTCAATGCGGATCACGGCATAAATCCAGTGCTCGGGAATGCCGAAGCGCTGCGAGGCCTCGCGCACATGTGCTGCAATATCGATCGAATCTGGGTGCGTTTGCGCTGCGCGCGATTGCCCGCTCGCTTGCAGAGGATACGCGAGCGCCAGCGCGGCGAGAAGCGCGGTTAGTGCGATACCGAGGCGCACGGTTCAAGCCTTGCTGGCGCGCTGCGCAGGGCGCGACCACGTCAGAACGTGGGAGCCGTCATCGGATGCGAACAGATTGGCGCGTATTGGCCGGGCGAATGCCGGATCGTCGATCAGCACCGCGACAAAGTCGCCGGCTTTGTCGCCGACGCGCTTCCAGCCCGCACCAATTTCGTAGACGGCGTCATTGTCACCCACCATGATCCGGTAGTCCGGCGCATTCTCGGTTTCGGACGGTTGCGCAGGTACGAGGGCGAGCCTTGTATCGAGTGTGAGCGTCTGCAAGCGCCCTTCGAAGCCATCGCGGGTCGCTGTGAATGTGCCGATATATGTCATTGATCGTCTCCTTGGTTGTTGATTGAGGTTGCGGTGATGCTTGGCTGCGCGAACCAGATATGCGCGCCGTCACCGTGCTCGTCGGTCCAGACAGGGCTGGCCCGGCCAAGCAAGTGATCGCGCGCGATGGGTCCGAAATAGCGCCCGTCGAAGCTGCCTGACGCGCGCCGGTTCATGACGAATATCTGGCCTGCTGCGATGGTCCGGCAGCCTTGCCAGACCGGCAGAGCGCGCCCGATACTGTCTGCCGAGCGCGCCACACCGGCGCGCGCACGATTGATGGTGATGGTCAGACCCTGCCTGCAGACAGTGTCGCCGGGACGTGCCGCGATTTCCTTCAGCAGCGGAATTCCCGTCGGCAGATAACCGCGTGTCGCAAGGTAATCGCGCAGCCGAGGCGGCGGATCAATCGCCACGCGCTCGCCAACCTGCAGACCTGCCGTACCGCGGATATGATACAGTCCCGTCGGCACGCTGGCGGTCGCATTCCAGATCAGAACGCGCGAGAGTGGCAGCACGGCGCTGACCAATGCGGCAGCACAGACAGTGCCCGCGATGAGGACCGTTCGACGCTTCATGGCCGAAGATTCCGGTAGCGCAGCCAGACGCGGTGCCGGTCTGGATGATAGGCGCGTGGCGGCATTCCAGCTGCAAGCCGGTTGTGCATGTGCCGCCAGTGGTCGGGCGCTACCTCACATGGATCGGTGCCACCTGCATCGATTGCATCGATCAGGCCAAGGACCTGGCGCACCTTTGGCCAGCCCCGGACCGAGAGCAGTATCTCTGCGCCCGGATCGACTTGCGGAAGCGTGGAATAGGTGTCGCCAGCTGCGACCGCGCGCGCAATTGCGAGAGCCGAATGGATGGTGCCATATTCGTTGGACGCCCAGCGCACGAAAGCGAAGAGCTGCCCCGGCTTATAGCTTTCGACCCGTGTCCTGCGATCGATGATGCGCTGACCGACCGGCTTGCCGAAACGCAGCCAGTCTTCGCGCAGGCCTTCCTGCCACACCAGAGTGACGTGGGTCAGCGGCGGATCGCCATCACACCGCACGGCGCTGCTGCGCGGCGGTGCCAGCCAGTCGGCCGTGCACAGGCGCGGCGACGTTAGCAGGAATCGATAAGATTCCTTGTTAGGATAGTTAAGGAGCTCGCAAGGCCAGCATTTCTGCGGGTTTGCGCTGCATTTCGGTTCCCGATAGTCCGAACTTGCGGTTCCTGATAGTCCGTGCGCGGGGGTTCCTGATAGTCCGAACATCACACCGACTTGTCCACAGGAGGCATGCCGATGCGCCGCCGGGCGACATCGAAGGGATCGACAGGAATTGCCACGAAGCTGAGCCGCTCGCGGCCCAGCTGGTGGTCGAGCGAGAGGGTATAGCCCGGGAGCGGTTGGCGCCGGACGATTGCGCGCATCTCGAAAGCGAACCGTTTGAGCGGTGAAAGCGCACCAGATTTGAGGTGAAGATGGGCAATGTCGAAGCTCCATCCGCCCTTTTGTTTGCCGCCATGTTTGCGCACGATCCGGTATAGCCAGCGCTCCAGGCCCCCGGTCAGCGTGAAATAGGCCGGGTCGATCGTGAGTACGAGCGCTCGGTCGATGACCGCTTCATAGAGCCAGTCCGGCACGATCATCTCGATGCCGAGCGCGCGGCCATTGCCATCGAGGCATTCGCGCCATTCGTTGATCCAGGAAAAGCGGTGGCGACGGCGTCCGCCCAGCTGGCGGATCGATGTCGCGATGCTGGTCGATTGCAGCCTGTCGAGCGCGGCTTTCAGTCGCTCATAGGCGGCCTTGCCGGTACCGCGGCGGGTAAAGGCGAGGATTTCATGCGGGGTGGCGGCAATGAGCCGCGACGTCGGCTTTCCGGCATCGCGCGCCTCGACGATCTGGCTGGCCACCCAGATCAGCACATCGGCGTCCCATATGGTTGCCATGCCATGTTCGGCAGTTGCCTCGACAAGAATTGAGATGTCGCCCATGCGAAAGTCGATGGGCTTCACCCGCTTCGATTTGGCGAGGCTGAAAAAGGGCCATGCCATCAGGTCCTGCGCATCGCGCGCCGCGATTGCTGCGGAGGTTCCGACGAACAGATCGAGCTGCTGTGCTGCGCTGGCAAAGGTCGTGCGGGCCGTCATTGAACAGGCCCTCAGCGCCGAACCGGGCCGGTGTAGCCGTCAATCCTTTTAGCGGGATGGACCACGCCCTTGCCCGGATCGCTGGTCGAGCGGCGCAGCCCTTGTTCGGCCCAGGCATCGAGATCCTCGCGCCGGTAGACGATCCGCCCGCCCAGCTTGTGGTAAGCGGGACCGGTCCCGTAGCAGCGGTGTTTTTCCAGCGTACGCGGCGATAGGCCCAGATGAACGGCAGCATCGGGCGTTCGCAGAAAACGGGGGCGAACTGGTTCTGGAACGGCGGTCATGGGTAATCTCCGCAAAACATGGGGTGGATGGTGCGGCGAGCTGCCGCTTGTTGCAGAGAGTGATGGCGGGCAATTGGTCCCATGGGGGAGCGACAGAACTACGCGAGAACAATTGTCGCCCGTGCCTTGCTGCCCTGCCGCCAAATATGTGTCGCTGACCGTGCGGACGCACGAGAGTCCATCGTCCACCCGATCATGAGCGATGCCCCCAACAAGCTCCGCACCGCGAACAAGGCGGCGGCAAAGGATCGCGTGCGGAGCCAGGGACCGGGACTTGTCGGTCCCGCCAGCTTCGCGCCGGTCCGACCCGCTGCCGGTTCGCAGTGCGCGCGGGGCCCAAAACGAATATGCCGCGCCCTCAGGAGCGCTGCTGGAGGCAGCGCGGGACAGAGCGCGTCCCCAGCCCCGCTCCGCTTTTCGCAGCCATCCCTCCTGCATGCGGACACGCAAAAAGGCAGGAACCGGAGAAGGCTCCTGCCCAATCGCGCGTCAGAACTCGAGCATCGCACCGGGCACAGTATGCACTATGCGGCTTGCCAGATGCGCCGGCAGCGCATTGTAGTCGCCCTCATCGAAGGCGAAGTGACCGAGATCGTCATCCTCGACGACGTGCTGGTCAAAGAAGCTGTGCAAAGCACGCCGTTCGGCAACAGCCAGAGCTGCGAAATAGCTGTCCGAGCTCTGTACAGATTGAGTGAGTGTAGCCATGATATCCTCCTGATGTCTGCCTTGAAACGGCAGGAGGACCGGCAGACGGGCGTGCAGGTACCGGGTCACAGGATCGCCCGCACGGGCGACCACGAAGTGGCGTTGGGGGAAACGATTTTGTCGAACTGCAGCGCAGCTAAAGGAGGCAAAATGGTGGGGCCCCGCCGTCCTTGATGCGGTGGCTGCACGCCCGTCATGATCAGATTTCCGTGGGTCAGCCCCTCCCCGCTCTTACGCTCCTGAACAACACAAGAAGGGGCCCTGTCCGGTGAGGACAGGACCCCTTCGGGAGAGATCGACTGGGAGAGATCAGTCGATTTCGGGAGCGTCGCGATTATCGCTCTCGCCGCCAGATTCACCGCTCTGAGGGTTGCCGCGCGAGAGAAAGTCGACCTTGTCGGCGAGAATCTCGCAGCCGTACCGCTTCACGCCGTCCTGATCGTCCCACTGGGTGTAGTGCAGGCGGCCCTGTACCGACACCAGCTGGCCTTTCGAGCAATACTGCCCGACCGTCTTGGCGAGGCCGTTGAAGCAGGTCACGCGGTGAAATTCGCTGTCCTTGGCGGTGTAGCCGTTTTCATCCTTGTAGGTCTTGCCGTCCTTGTCGCGAGCGGGGCGATCGGTAACGACGGTGATCCCGGTGACGCTGGTCCCGCTCTTGGTTTCCCGTGTTTCGGGATCACGGGCAATGCGGCCGGTGAGGATAACGATATTGGTCATGATAAATTCTCCTTCAGCTCTCAACCCGGAAACCATTTCCGGCTTGCGACCGTCGATGAGAAACAGGGCATGGGAGGACTGCACCGCAGGCGCGCAGCGCCAAGGGAAACCCATTTACGCCGGGTGGTGCGGGCAGCCCGCGCAGCGGGCAACACGGCCGGAAAGAAAATGGGTTGCCGGGCTCAGCTGACCTGGTTCAGACAGGTTCGCATGAAAAGCCGGACTGGGTTCGGAGTGGGCATGAAGGCAGCGCAATGGTCCAACGCTTTATTCGCAGGCCGCGGTCCCTCCGCTTGCAGCAAGAAGGTCCATGAAATTGCGGGCAGCGCCGCAATCATCAGGATCCTCGAACTCAGCTCAAGGTCAGAGGCAGACCCAAGCCTATGAGGCAACCCCCACCAAGCGAAGCGCTTCACCCGGTCTTGCTCAAAGCCGAAATCGACCCGGCAGCGCTCGATACCCAAGGCCATCATCTCGGGGCTAACCGGCGACACATCGGTTGCAAGGACATGACGTAAAAGGAGATCACTGCGAGTTACGGTGACAAGCTAGCCTTTTTCATTTCTGCGCCATCAGGCGTTACGTTGCTTGCATCAGAGCGTTCGGTACTATCGCGTTTGTCACATGCGGCTCCCACAGCTTCTTGCGGTCCACAGGGCAGCGCGCCGCCTTCATCTTCCCATCGCAAAAGGTCTCTATCCTTCTTCTCGATCACCATATGGAATTCTCCAAATTGAAGCGGCGACGCAGCAGTCAATCATCGCACCGGGCAGAGGCCGAGCGTCTACAGCACCAGTATTATCATAGCTCCGATAGCACTGTTCCGGTCGCCCGTTCGGGAGGGGGATGACACTTGCACGACACAATATTCTTTCAGATCGCGGCTCTCCTGAAAATTGCCTCGTGCAGAAGAAACCCCGCGCATGAGCGTATCATACGCGGGGTTTCAAAGCGGCCCAATTGCACCTGCGACCCGCAGGGCTCCGGGGGGACGTCGGGACCGCCTGTTCGGTGAGCGATGTAAAAGACGCTCGATGTTCTTTCCCGCTCGCGTCACATGTCTTTCATGTCGTGATCCGGCATCGTCCGCATATCGTGACCTGCATGCGGGTCGGCGGGCTCGGCTGTCGGCGTGACCGCGCTGGCATCTGCCGGTAAAATTGGCGTCACTGGTGCCGCGCGCGAGTTGCCGGAGCGCGGCCTGGTTGAGGCCTCGCCCATGCTCTCAGGGGAAGTTCCTGCGGTCACTGACTGCGTCTCGCGGTTAGCATCCGAGGAATTTTTCGGACCCTCAACATCGAGGGAAGCTGTGGCAGCCGATGGCGCAGCTCCTATGCCCATTGGCGCCTGCGCGTCAGGCGCCGAAACCTGCGCTTCGTCACACCCGGCGAGGAAAAACAGGGCAGCCACGGCTGGAACGAGACCGGTGGCTGTCATCTTCGATTTGCTTTTACGCATCATACTATCCTCTACAGCCAAGATATGCCGAGATGGTTCTGGCCATGCGCCAGTTCGCCTCCGAGGAACCCCTGGGCGAGAATGAGCACAGCCATCGAAGCAAGCGCAATGCGCAGCATCGTCCGGCTTTCCGGGCGGCGGTGCGCGAGCGCGGCGAGTACAACACCCAGAACGGCAATGAGCATGCCGTTCCAGCGATGGAGCTGCATTGCCGTATCCCCGCCAAACCACAGTCCGGTGTGTATCCACCCGAATATGGCCGCAATGACGGCGCCGCCCGCACCGCCGTAAATGAGCACGCGTACCGCAGGCTCCAAGCCGGCCCCTCTTCGCTTACCGACGAAGAGCTCGGCCAGCGCGGCCATCAGAAACAGGGCAATCGGGAAATGTACCGTGGCGGGATGCAATCTCTTGAGCACACCAACGAAGCCCTCCTCGTTCACATTGGCGGTCTCTCCCGATGCTTCGTCGTGCCCGCCGGAAGCATGAGCGTCACCCGAAGCGCCATTCGATAGCTCCTGGGCTTCACCGGAATTGTTCACTGGACTGGCTGTCGCAGGCGCAGCTGCGCTCTCGGCCCCGCCATGCGCTTCGTCGCCATGCGCGTGGACCGGGCTGACCCAAAGAAGACTTGCGCAAACAAGCGCCAACAGTTGGATTGGCTTCATATTGACGAGTGCCCTTTCTAGGCGGCTTTCCGCTGCCCTACAGATTGTTACGCATCTGGAGATCTCACCCCTCAAAACAGTTTTCTGAGGGTGGGCCAGCGCAGGAGTTATGCGATTTTGTGTGCTCGGGCGATTGCACGTCTGTCCGAATTGCGACCCATTGCAGCGAGCGAAGCCCGGGGGAGCGTCAGCACCGATCCGGGCCGCCGGTTCCTAGTCTTGCTGCGCCATATCCTGCTGGGCAGCCATCTGCTCCATCATATCGTGCATCATCGTCATGCGCTGGTGACAGGCCGCCATCATATCGGCGTTGCCCCCCTGCATCATGCCCGCCATGTGCTCCTGCATCTTTTCGCGGTGCTCGGCCGTCAGCCTTTGGCGTTCGGCGGGATCGCTCGCGGCGCGGGCCTGCTGCATCAGCGCGCGCATTTCAGCCATCTTCTCACGATGGGCTGTCATGGCCTCGGAATCCTGCATCATGTGGCCACTGTGATCCTGCTGCTGTGCTACAGCTTGATTTGCATGGTCATGCTGCTGCTGTGCCATTACCGGGGAGGCTGTCAGGCCAGTGGCGAGCAAGAGGGCCAAGGCTGTGCGGTTCATGGTCGAATTCCCTTCTTTGGTCAGGTGGTGGATGCCTTGTGCATTCATCACCTTTACGCAGCGAACGTCGCTCCCCCTCAAACAATCACGCAAGAGATGGTGGCGGCGAAGGGCAGGCCAACAGCCGAGCCGGTTGCAGCATTACTGATTTTCAGCCACGTTTCCGGCACAAGCCAAGAGAAAAGAAGGAGACGGTCATGGTATCAGAAAAGCCGCCGGGAATGCTGCGATGAGCGCGGTCAACGAAGACGGCAGCTGGGAAGTCCCGGAACCGGACAAGGCCGAACTGGTGCAGATGCGCATTCGTCTCATAACGCTCGAAAACATCGTTCTTGGCCTGCTGTCCGGAGCGAGCAGTGAGCAGATCGAACAGATCAGAAAGCGCGCGGACATGATTGAACCGCGTCCCGAGGCGAGCAGGCACCCTCTTACCGAACTGGCAGCAAATGACATGCGCAAATTTCTTGACCGTGCTGCTCGGCTTACCGACAACGCGGATCATGGAGAGGCTGAGTAATCCGGCAATGCAAACGCGATCGAGGACCGAAAATGCAGGCCAGGAGCGGCTTTGCGATGCACATATCTGTGGAATCATGGCAAGGTGACCAGAACCCATTGGCTAGTCTATATTTGCGGCAGCTTGATCGCGTTCGTCTGGGAAATCTACCAGATGCCGTTTTTCGTTCCGGGCAATCTCGAACCCTATGAACAGACCATTCGTTGCGGCATTGCGAGCCTGGGCGATGGACTTATCCTGCTCGCAGCGTACACGCTCGCAGCCATGAAGGGCGGGCGCGCCTGGTTTCGCCAAGGCGCCAGGATATCTTATGCAATATACTTCGGTTTCGGCCTTGTCGTTGCAATCGCTGTCGAAATCATGGCGACGTCGCTACCGTCAGACAGCCTGCTGAGCTGGCGCTATAGCGATCTGATGCCCCATGAACCATTGACCGGCATGGCTCTGATCCCGATCGCGATGTGGACGATCGTGCCTGCGCTGACGATCCTTCTGGTTCGGTTTGCTCAAACCGAGCGCAACTGAACTGAAAGCAGTCTCAACGAGCGACTTGGCCATGTCTCGCCCGGCGCTTAGTCCTCGGGAACCTGTTGGCCAGCAAGACGAAGCCCGAGATCGCGATAATTGTCCCGCCGATGCCGAACAGCAAAAGCCACCAGCTGTTGATCCGGTCGCGCTGCGTCCAGTCCATGATGTGCAGCCCCCAGATGAAATCGAAGAACCGCCACGTGTCGCTTCGCGCGGAGAGGACCGCACCGCTCGATGCATCGACATAGACGCGCGTGTTAGCCACGTCATTATAGGTGATTTGCCATGCAGGAAACGGGCCCCTGAATTCGGTGCCAACGCTTTCGTCGACCAGGCGCGCCGCATGGATGGATGTTTGCGGACCGACCCAGGCGCGCCGCGCAATTGAACGTGCCGTGGCTGCGGGAATGGGAGATAATATCCGACCGCTTTGTGGCTCATGCAGGCTCACGGCGCCATCGGTTCGCCGCACCTCAGTGACAGTCTTGCCATCAAGAACCCGGGTCGTGATTGCGGTAATGTCATCGCTGTCGGACAGCCATCGCGGGATGGCGGCATCGTCGGGAAGCGTCTGTGCTGCGCGCGAGATGACATGCTCGGATCGCACTTCCTCCAGATCGAGAAAGGACATCAAAGCTCCGGTGCCCATCCACAAAAGCACCTGGAGGCCGACGAAGATCGCCAGCCATTTGTGCAGCTTGCTGCCCAGGACATGCAGGCGCAGCTTGAACGAGCGTTTCGCCACTCGGTTGCCCCCTCGCACTCCGATCAGCGGTTGCGCGGCGCGCGCGACGAGGAATGATATTGCACGATCTTCCAGCCATCGGCGTCATGGGCAAGTACGGATGTGGCCACGCCCTCGCGCTCGATAACCCGACCATCCGTCAGTTCGATCCGGTAGGTGTAGGTTTCGCGCCCGTAAGCGAGATGTCCCATGCGGGTGACCGCGACGGTCGGATCACCGAAGGTGAAACTTGCAATTGCATCCAGTTCGGGCCCGAGATGATGCTCCATGTAATGCGTGAAGCTACCTTCGTCCTTGCCGTTCTCGTAAACGAAAGATTCGTCGGCAAAAAGAGCGTCCATTGCGTCACCGTCGCGGGCAACCAAGGCCTCACGGTAGGCGACCAGAGCCGCTTCTGCACCGGCGACATCGTCGTTCATGGCCGCCATGTGATCGGCATGGTTCATGCCTTGCGCCGAATGGTCCATCTCCATCGCTTCAGCTTGTTCCTGATGCGCCGAATGATCCATGGTCTGCGCCATCGCCGGTACTGCGGAAACTGCGAGGGCCGAAGCCATCAAACCTTGAATGATCATCGAATTCTTCATTAGTCTTTCCTTTTTTTAGAACCAGAACCGGACACCGACGACATAGTTCGTCACGCTCGGGTCTTCGCCGGCCGCACGGGCATAGGCGGCACTATCGCCTATCCGCCATTCCTGAGAGACGCCGATATACGGCGCGAATTCGCGTGCGAATTCATAGCGCAGGCGAAGGCCTGCTTCGATTCGGTCGATCCCCGCGCCAACTCCCAGCTCCGGAATATCCTGAGCCGAAAGTGCAAGTTCCGCGCGCGGCTGAAGGATCAACCGCTGGGTGATGCGCTGGTCAAGTTCGCCCTCGATGCGGGCCGTCACATCGCCCTTGCTGGAAATAAACGCCGCAGCATCGACTTCGAACTTGTAAGGGGCAATACCCTGGATGCCGATCACCGCATGGGTGCGTTCAGGTCCGGTCAAGTCTTGTCGGACACCAGCCTGGAAGTCGAAAAAGGGTGCGATGGCGCGGCTCCACAGAGCCTGCACCTCGGCCCCTTCGATCGGTTCGCCGAAGCTGCCCTCGCCTTCCGATTTGAACCAGAACTTATTGATATCGCCGCCGTAATAACCCTGAACGTCCCAAAGATAGCCGTCCGCGCCTTCGCGCGCCCGGTATTCCACGCGGTCGCCCTGTATCCATAGCCGCATGCCGCCATCGGTTTCGCGGACCAGCTCCTGCCGGGCTTCGTTCATGGCTTCCTCGCCCCAAATTGCAATACCGGCGCGCGCGGGGCCGCTGCCAGCTTCGGGCGGAGGCGGGAGGAGCGGGATCATATCGTCGGCAGACCCTTGCATTGCGGAATGATCCATTCCCTGCATGGCTGGTGACGGCGCGGAAACCTGGCCCATCTGACTGTGGTCCATCTGGCTGTGGTCCATCTGGCTGTGGTCCATCTCGCTCTGGCTCGCCTGGCCTTGAGGCATATCGCCATGATTCATCTGGCTGTGATCCATTTCCATGGATTCCTGACCGGACTGCGCCATGGGCATCTCCATGCCCGAACTTTCTTCACCTTCGGCCATCGCCCCTTGGCTCATCTGCGAATGATCCATGGTTCCGTGATCCATCGCCGGTTGGTCGCTGGCGGTCGGCTCGCAAGCGCCGTCCGCAACGGCATGGCCCATGTCCCGATGGCGCTGCGCTTCCTGCGCACACCTGTCCGCAGCATCCTGGCCCGTGACCGGCTGAGCCCCGGGCTGGGGTTGACTGGTGTCATGCCCGGCATGCTGTGCCGAAGCCGGTGCCGACAGCATCGTTCCGGCAGCGAGCGAGGCAAGCAGGCTTGCTAGAAAAGTCTTCATGCTTCGCTCCCGTCCGGATTGGCGACCGTGACGATCTGAAACATCCCGGCGTGCATGTGGTAAAGAAGATGACAGTGAAAGGCCCAGTCACCCGGCTCGTCGGCAGTCAGGTCGAATTGGGCGCTGCCGCCTGGCTGCAGGATTACCGTGTGCTTCAAGGGCTGGCGATCCGCAGGGGCACCATTGACCAGTTCGAAGAAATGACCGTGGAGATGGATCGGATGCGCCATCATCGTGTCGTTGATGAGCTTGACCCGTACCCGCTCGTCATAGGCAAAGCGGATCGGTTCGTCGGAGACGGCGGAAAACTTCTTGCCGTCGAACGACCACATGTAGCGCTCCATATTGCCGGTCAGATGGATTTCCATCCGCCGGGACGGAGTTCTGCCTTCCTCGTGCGGCCTCAGCGCGCGAAGCTTGCGATAATCGAGCGTGCGATGGGGCACATCGGCAAGGCCAATGCCCGGATCGCCCATGCGATCGACCGGGTTCATCGATACCATGTCGAGGCCCGGGCCGACCTTCACGTCAGGCGGAAGGCGCGACGTATCGCGCATCTGCATGCCAGACATGCCTGCCATCCCCGCCATTGCGTCGCCGTTCGGCGCTCCGCTCGAACCATGATCCATGCCCGCCATGGCACCATCGGTTCCATGATCCATCCCTGACATGTCACCACCAGTGCCTGCACCGTGGTCCATACCGCTCATGCCCATGTCGGCCATGGTGAGCAGCGGCGGATCGCGCAGCGGAGGTATAGCTGCGCGCGCGCCGGGCCTGCTCGCCAGCGTCGCGATGCCCATGCCAGAGCGGTCCATCGACTCCGCCACCAGCGTGTAGGCCGGTTCCTCGCGCGGGGTGACGACAACGTCGTAGGTTTCGGCGACACCGATCTGCAGCTCATCGACCTCGACCGGTTCGACATTCTGTCCATCAGCCTGAACCACTGTCATGGGTAGGCCGGGGATGCGTATATTGAAGAAAGTCATCGCGCCGGCATTAACAAAGCGAAGGCGCACCCGCTCACCCGGCCGGAACAGATACTCCAGATTGTCCAGCGGGCCATGGCCATTCAGAAGATAGGTATAGGCCGCGCTCGATACGTCGAGGATGTCAGTCGGCATCATGCGCATCTTCGCCCACATCCGCCGGTCCTCACCCGACAGCGGATAATCATCCGTCCAGGTGTTCTGGTTGTAGTTGAAGTAGCCTTCGCCCTTCTTGAGCTTGTCGAAGATCGCGTGCGGCGACATGTCGCTGAATTCGCTCAGCACCACGATATATTCGCGGTCGGCCTGCACCGGATCGGGACCTGCGGGATCGACCACGATCGCGCCATAGTGGCCCGCCTGTTCCTGAAGGCCGCTGTGCGAATGCCACCAGTAAGTTCCCGATTGCCGCACGGGAAATTCGGCGGTGAAGGTCTCACCCGGCTTGACGCCGGGGAAGCTCACTCCCGGAACGCCATCGAGCTCAAATGGTACGAGAAGCCCGTGCCAGTGAATGGACGTATCTTCCTCAAGCTGGTTATGCACGTTTAGCCGGACCGTCGTTCCTTCCTGCAGGCGCAGGAGAGGTCCTGGAATACTGCCATTGACAGCGATCGCGCCGCCGCGCCTGTTGCCGCTTGCGAAGGCGGACCGGGCTACGGTGAGGTCGATATTCGGCCCCGCCACCTCGTCCAGTCCCTTACGGGCATTTCCCGCCAGGAGGTCACCGCCGCGCGCCCAGGCCGGCATTGCTCCGGCAAGGCCAAGCAGGCCCATCCCGCCTGCTCCCGTACCAAGGAATTTGCGTCGATTTACGGAAATCATTGAATGCGGCTCCTGATGTGACATACACCCACCCTTACGCGCCTGTCAGCTGTACCCCTCAAAGTTTTTGACCCGTTCTCTCAGCCGGTTGCGCGCACGATATATGCGCGTCTCGATCGCCTTCTCGGTCGTGCCGAGCAACGCGGCGGCTTCGGCCTGGCTTCGGCCTTCGACACTTACGAGCACAAGCGCTTCGCGCAGGCGTATGGGCAACCGCCCGATCTCCGCCTCGACGAGCCTGAGTTGCTCACGGCTCGCTGCAAGGTTTTCGGGATCGGGCGTGTCGTCGGCCACCGCCTGTACCTCGTCGGAACTCGGAAAACCGAAGAAACCGACGACCTTCCTTCGGCGAAGTCGGTCGCGACACCGGTTCAGGACAATTGTTGTAAGATAAGGGCCGACGGGCTTGGAGGCATCGAGACGATGCCGGGTGAGCCAGACCGATGCGAGGCTATCCTGGACCACGTCCTGAGCGGAGGAGGAAGACCCCAGCATGCGCGTCGCCAGCGCAATCAGCCGCGCGATGTGGGCTTCGACAAGAGACGAAAACGCCTGCCTGCTGCCGGCCACGACCTGCGCGACAAGTATTTGTTCTGAATTGCCCCCCTTTTTTACCGGCATGCGGGGTCAGCTGCGCGGGCTGTCGGTGAGAGCTTTGGACACTTGCTGGTCAAATCGTCTTTGCTGATCGGGGTCGAGAATTTCACGCATGTCGAAGACATGGCGGACCGTTGCTTTTTGGAGATCGCCCATGCGTGCATGAACCTCGTCGATGGCCGCCCCCACCCTGGGTCCGTATTCGTGTTCGGCTTCCATCGCCTGCGCGAGTTGGGCGTTGGCAGCGCGCGCAGAGGCCTCGAGCCTGGCCCGTTCCACAGCGAAGCGCGCTTCGAGTGCCTCAAGGCGTTGCTTCTGCTCGTTGGTTAGCGTGAGTTCATCATGCACGAACGCATGCAGGCCCGTATCAGCATCGTGATTGGCCCAGCGATCCGCGCCGAGCGCACCGAGACTACCGGCGAGCGCCGCGAGCAGCACCGCGAGGGCAATATGCAATTTCTTCAATGTCTAGCGCTCCACATGCAGCAGCTCGGAGGGCGAGAGCCGCTCTCCGACAATGATGCTATCTGCTATGCCAGGTTGGGAACCAGCAAATTGTGCAGGCCACCCGCTGGTGCCTGCACCGGCTCCCAGGCCGACGACGAACAGGCCCGCGAACAAGGCCATCCTGCGGCGTCTTTCAACGATTTCGCCAAGCTGGCCTGCCCGTTGCCACACGCCGGTCATGAAATCGTCCGGAACTTTGAAGGAGTCCTGTGTGCCCAGCGTCCCAAGCATCGCATCGAGTGTCTGATTGTTACGCATCCATTGCTCCTGTCGGTTGCCCGCTTCCTATACGCGATAGAATACCCGAACCCTTAAGTTTCTTTTTTGAGGGCTGCGGCCCGGCTGTGCGTATCAGAACGTGCAACGAACAATAGCGAAGGTTGTTTGAACAGATCGGAAATTATGTGGTGAAAAATGCACGCCTCACAAAAGTGGAACGGGAGTTCACTCCTCTGCTTGGCCACAGCTGGCTCACACCGCTCTACGATCGTGCGATTGGCGTTTTCACGCGCGAGGCGAAATGGCGCCGGGAGATCGTCAAACAGGCTCGAGTAAAACCTGGCGACAAGGTCATGGATGTAGGTTGCGGCACGGGGACGTTGTTGCGAGCCTTCATGACCAGCTGCCCCCAAGCAGATTTATTAGGCGTAGAACCCGATCCGGCAGCGCTTGCGATCGCACGGCGCAAGCTTGGTCCTGCTGCGGGCCTCGTTCGATGGCACAACGGATTTCTCGACAGTCTCGACCTTTCGGGTGATCGGCGACCCGATACGATCGTCAGCTCGCTTGTTTTGCACCAGGTTCCCGTGTCGCAGAAGCGCGCGATCCTCGAGCAAATGGAGGCCTTGCTAGCTCCTGGCGGCATGGTGCTGATCGCTGATTACATGCGCCAGGACCATCCGCTCATGCGCGCAATGTTCCGCGCGACCGTTCAGCTTCTCGACGGTTTACCAGACACCCAGCCGAGCGCTGACGGAGCAGTCGAGAAATTGCTAGGCGAAATTTTCGCAAGCGCAGAGCTGCTCGCTCAGATCCATACCGCAACCGGAACCATTTCGCTCTGGCGCGGCTCCAAGAAAGGCATGTAACATGATCAAAGACAATCCATCGAAGCCGCTGCGGCGTTCGCTGACGGCATCGGTTCTTCTCACGCTTGCGGCCTGCTCGAATGCCGCACAGGCCGCCACCTACACGATGTTCAGGGACCCGGGATGTGGTTGCTGCCTGAGCTGGGCAGGACATGTCGAGGGCGGCATGGAAGCAGAAGTGGCTTCGGTCGATACTGACGATATGAGTGCGCTCAAGGCAGCCAAGGGCGTACCGCAGGATATGTGGTCGTGCCACACAATGGAAGTCGAGGGCTACATCATCGAAGGTCATGTGCCCGCCGAAGCGATCGCGCGGCTCCTGCGCGAAAGGCCCGAGGGCGTGACCGGCCTCGCCGTTCCCGGAATGCCGCTAGGCTCCCCCGGCATGGAAATGGGCGATCGAGTGCAGCCCTATGAGGTCATCGCTTTCGGTCCGGACGGCCAGAAAGTCTTCGCATCCTATCCGTAAACGCCGACCAGCCCAGATGACGGTAATTCAACAGGAGAACCATGATGTCAGAGCGTTCGCTCAAATCCTCGATCATCGCCTGGGGCTGGACACTCAGCCTGTTTCTGCTCGTCAGCTATTTGATCTGCATAGCTTTCGGCCTGCTCGCGCCCGAACGGTTCCATATGCATGAGGCCTGGGAACCGCTGCTTCCCGGATACGAATGGCTGACTCTGCCTGGATTTCTCGCAGGCGCAATCGGCAGCTTCTTATATGGGTGGTACATCGCGGTGATCGTGGTGCCGTTATACCGGTACTTCAGATAACGCTTGAGGAAATCAGACTGGCTTGAAACGGCGCTCTATCGATCGGAACAAGCACTTGGTTCCACGCGGGTGTCGGATGCGACAAAAGAAGGCTGGCGACACCAATCAGAATGACGCCTCGACAGGAGACGAACAATTTCGCGATATCGATCCAGCGACGATAGACGGGGTCTGCTCCTGCACACCGCCATAGGCGCAGTCATGGGTTTCGCGATCCTTCATCCGGTGACGACACTTGTCTACTGGTATGAATTCGGTGCCTCGAATATTGCCGCCCAAAGCAACGCGCTCGCTTTTCTGCTTGACCGTCTGTCTTCGGCATTCGCGTTTGAAATGCTAACGATGAGCGCTGTGTATGTGGCGTTGGGCGCTGCGATCGGGCTGGGGTTTGGTATTTATCACAGCCGCCTTTTGGATGAACGCTCGAAAGTTCGTTTCCTCGAACGCGAGCTTGAAGAAGAGCTACCTTTGCTCATTGCCCGGGGCGAAGGAGAGCATGTCGAGTTCAAGTCGTCTATGCGTTGGGACAGACGCGAAGAGCGCGTAAACCGGCGCCTGCAGCAGGTTGTCGTGAAGACAATAGCGGGTTTTCTCAACCATGAAGGTGGCACGCTCTTGATCGGCGTGGAAGATGACGGGACTGTTGCGGGCATTGAAGCGGATATGCGAACGCTCAAGCACGCGAACCAGGATGGATTCGAACGACTTTTGATGGACACTGCAAGAGACGCCCTGGGCGGGGATGCTTGTGCCCTGGTCCATAGTCGTTTCCATGGGCTTGGCGGGCTGACCGTTTGCAGGGTGATCGTCGAGAAAAGCGTGCATCCGGTCTACTACACCGAAGGGGGTGTCGCTCATCTCATGCTGCGCACCGGAAACAGTACCCGGGAGCTGGATGTTCGCGAAGCTCAGGCGCACCTTCAACGAAGAGAAGCCGGGCCGATGTAACTATAACCCGGTCGCACACAGGCGCCTGGAGTCTCGCAGAATCTTTTTTGAGGGGTGAAGCCCTGCCGAACGTACTGTTCGGCAATGATGTTTCTCGAACGGGAGGACATCCATAGGGGAATGTATTGCAAGACCATGGTCACGATCGAACGGGCAATACCGCAGGCTCCATAACGCTGCTGGGCGGCATCGCCATGGGCACCGGCGTTATGATCGGTGCAGGCATCTTCGCACTCACCGGGCAGATCGCCGAACTTGCCGGCCCCCTCTTTCCGCTATCCTTTATCGCCGGGGCGCTGGTCACTTCATTGTCGGCCCACAGCTACATCAAGATGTCGAACAAATGGCCGTCTTCGGGCGGCATCGCGATGATTTTGCAAAAAGCATACGGGCCCGGCGTCATCGCCGCATCAGCCTCGCTGCTGATGGCGCTGTCTATGGTCATCAACGAAAGTCTCGTGGCAAGGACCTTCGCAACATATGCGCTGCGTCCGTTCGATCTCGAGAGCAGCGGATGGCTCGTTTCTCTGGTAGCGCTCGCTCTCATTATCTTTGCCTATTTCGTCAATGCAGCGGGCAACAAGTCGGTTAGCGGGTTTTCACTTATCATGTCGGCGATCAAGATCGGCGGCATTGCGCTATTTGCAGTAGCTGCGATCTGGGTGAGCGGTTTTTCATCAGGAGCATTCTCGCAGCCTGTAGCGCTGACCAACGCAGAAGCCCTGGTCGCCTCGGTTGCCTTTTCGATTCTCGCTTTCAAGGGCTTTACCACGATCACCAATAGTGGCGGCGAAATCGTCGATCCGCACAAGAATGTAGGCCGCACGATCATGATCTCGATTGGCATCTGCATCGTGGTCTATCTGCTCGTCGCTGTTGCGGTGGGCTCAAGCCTCAGCATCTCCGAGATTATCGAAGCACGCGATTATTCACTGGCGGCGGCGGCGCGCCCGGCACTTGGCGATCTCGGTTTCTATTTCACCGTCGCGATCGCGATCGCTGCCACCACGTCGGGCGTCATCGCGAGTGTTTTTGCGGTGTCGCGGATGCTGACGATGCTGACCGATATGAAGATGATCCCGCATAGCCATTTCGGCATGAGCGGCGGGATCCGCAGCCACATGCTGGTCTATACGGTTGTCGTTGCCGGAACGCTGGCCGTATTGTTCGATCTTTCCCGTATCGCATCGCTGGGCGCCTTCTTCTATCTCGTCATGGACATGCTGGTTCACTGGGGCGTCCTGCGCCACCTGCGCGGAAAAGTCGGCGCACGCGCCTCGGTGCTTCTCGCTGCACTCGCAGCCGATGGCGTGGTCCTGGCAGCTTTCACTGTCGCGAAATTGCGCAGCGATCCTGCCGTCGTGGCCTACGCCGTGATCGGGATCGCCGCCGTTTTTCTTGGCCAATGGTTCTACCTCTCGCGCAATCCCGGCGCACCAGCATCGCCCGAGAACGATGGAACGGGAGAGGCGAGTTGACCATGCACTTCCTTTCCAGGTGGGAAGCTCTCGAGGCGGGCTCCACTGCACAACCGTGCCCGGCTTGCGCATTGCCCAGTAGCGCCATCACGAAAAACAAACGGAGCGAATTATGACGACCCGAACAGCGACGGTTTACCGCATGGTGATGGAGGATCACGTTTGCCCCTATGGTCTCAAGACGATCGATCTCCTCAAGCGACAGGGATTCGAGATCGACGACAATCACCTGACAAGCAGGGAAGAGACCGACGCGTTTAAAGACAAGCACGAGGTCGAGACCACGCCCCAAACCTTTATCGAAGACAGGCGCATCGGTGGCTATGACGATGTGCGCGAATTCTTCGGCAAGAGCCGCTCGCAGCCCAAGGAGGGCGAAACCAGTTATCAGCCGGTCATCGCGATTTTCGCGGTGGCGCTGCTGCTCGCGCTCGGGCTGAGCTGGGCGTTCTTCGACAATCTCTTTACCGTGCGCGCGGCAGAATGGTTCGTGAGCCTGTCGATGACCTTGCTGGCTGTCCAGAAGCTGCAAGACGTGCGCAGCTTCTCGACCATGTTCCTCAACTACGATCTGCTGGCCAAACGCTGGGTCCCCTATGGCTTCGTCTATCCGTTCGGTGAAGCCGCCGCAGGTATTCTCATGACCGCTGGCGCACTGACCTGGCTTTCTGCTCCGCTAGCACTGTTTATCGGGACTATCGGCGCTGTCAGCGTATTCAAGGCGGTCTATATCGATAAGCGCGAGCTCAAATGCGCCTGCGTCGGTGGCAGCAGCAACGTGCCGCTTGGCTTCGTCTCATTGACCGAGAACATGTTCATGATGGGCATGGGTCTGTGGATGGGCGCAAAGGTCTTCCTATGATCATTGCGCTCATCCTTGCCGTCGCTCTGTTCCTCTTGGCTATCGCCTCACACCTCGCGATCCTTGGTGTCGGCCACCGCCTCCTTGGTCGCAGGCGAGACACGCTGGCCAAACTTGGCGTCTCGCTGCTCGTCCTCAGTTCGCATTTTCTGGTCGCAATCCTTTTCGCGGTCGGCTTCTGGCTGGGCGCGGAATGGGATCTTGGAGGGTTCGACAAGGCCCCGACAATGGACTGGATGGACTACTTTTATTTCTCGCTCATCAACGTGACCACGCTTGGTCTGGGCGACATCTATCCGACCGACCACCTGAGGGTGCTCGCCGGCATCGAAGCCCTGACAGGCTTCGCACTCATCAGCTGCTCGGCGCAGCTATTCTGGACCATGATGCATGAAGGAGAAAAAGCATGACTGAGAAGACGCGCCACTCGGACAAGGGAGGGGGAGGCAGCTACTGGCGGTTCATGGCCATGGTTTCGACCTCAACCGTGATCATGTTCTTCCTGATGTATGCCAACACCTTCACCGTTGACGATATCTTCTGGAGCGAAACCCGGTTCTGGATGATGTTCGTCATGGGCGGAATGATGATGATCGTGATGCTCCTTTTTATGTGGGGCATGTACAAGGACCGGACTAAGAACTTCATCATTCTTGGCGTCGGTGCCGTCGTGTTCGCCCTCGCTCTGTGGTTGGTGCGCAGTCAGACCACCGTCGACGACACCGAATATATGGCAGCGATGATCCCGCATCACTCGATCGCGATCATGACCAGCGAACGCGCAAGCCTGAAGGATCCTAGAGTGCGCGAACTCGCACAGGCCATCATCGTCGCCCAGCGCCGCGAAATCGCCGAGATGAAATATCTGATCAACGATATCGAGCAGAACGGCCCGCGGACCGAAGAACGCCTGCCAGAGGAGATGCAGCAATGAAAAACTTCGCGCTTATAGCGGCCATCGCATTGCCGCTCGCCGCCTGCAATTCCAACACGGCCCCAGGCAATGACCGCGAGGCACAGCTAGATCCGCCCGCAATTGCGGCCCCCATTAAGAATGCAGCCAGTGCGCTGGCAAATGTCAGCCCCGGCCTAATGCTTCCCGAAACCATGAATGGCGCAGATATCGCTGCGCTGGGCGCGGAGAATTCCTGTCAGTTTCGTCTGACCGAAATTGCTTTCCCGTCCTTCGTCTACGACGATAGCGGCCAGGGTGCGGTCAAGATCAACGGTACCCTTATTCCGGTCACTGCCGATGGCCCGGACAGCTATTCGAACGGCGAGCTTCGCATCAGGACGCGCATGCTGGATGATGAAGGCGATGCGGGCCTGCAGATGCAGGAGATGATCGTGGCTGCGCCGAGAGCCAAGGATGAATTCGGCTTCTGGGGCTATACCACCTGTCCCGGCGGCGGAACCTGATTGAAGCAGGGCGGACGGGCGAGCGATGGCTCGCCCGTCCGCCCGCTCAAGCTGATTTTTCTTGCAGACATCATTTCTGAAAAGGAGCGATCCCATGCCCGATACCAGGCCGATTGCTGTCTTCGGTGCCGGCGGTAAAGCAGGCACCGAGCTTTTGAAGCATGCCTTTGGCCGTGACGTACCGATCCGCGCCTTTGAACACAATCTGCCCGAGCCGAGCGAGCGTATAGGCGAGTTCGAATATATCGACTGCGATGTTCTGTCGGATGATTTCGCACAGCAGCTCGATGGATGCCGCGCGGTGATTTCCACTCTCGGTGTCGGGTTTGGTCCAAGCAATGCCATTGATCCGCCACCGCTTTATACCGAAGGAACGCGGAATCTGCTCGAAGCGATGAAGCAAACCGACATAGACCGAATTGCCGTGATCTCCGCAGCGTTCGTGGAACACCAGTCGAGCGTTCCTGCCTGGTTTGAGCTGACGGCCAAGCCTGCACTGTTCAACATCCTGGAACAGATGCGTGCAATGGAGGCGATGCTGAGTGACGCTCCGGATGTCAGATGGACTGCTGCGCGGCCCGGCTGGTTGCTTGACGAACCCTATACCGGCGAAGCGGTGATTACCGACGAACGTCTGGCAGATGGTTGCTTTAGATGCCGTCATGCGGATCTTGCAGCAAGCCTTCTCGAGTTTGTACTCGAAGACACCTGGATCAACGCAAAGCCTGCCATCGGTCGGCCCGAAAACGAGAGCTTGGAGAGCCCTGCCGCCATCAAAGCCGAGCTGGGGATCGATTAAGCCTGGTACCAACGATTGAGGCGAATCGGACTGAACATCACAAATTTCGAGTAGGACACAAGGAAGCCGTATGTATTTCGAGACGATCAAGACCCCGGGTCTTTCGCAACTTTCCTACATTATCGGTGCCGGCGGGCAGGCTGCGGTCATAGATCCGCGCCGAGACTGCGAAGTCTATGTCGACAAGGCCCGCGCCGAAGGACTGGAGATCACCCATATCTTCGAGACCCATCGCAATGAGGACCTCATCAGCGGATCGCCGATCCTTTCCGAAATGACCGGCGCGAGGGTCTATCACGGGCCCAATCCAGCAGGCGAAGTCGTGTTTGCCGAGACTGCGCGCGAAGGCGATTGCTTTGAACTGGGACAACTGAGAATCGAAGTGCTCGAAACGCCCGGTCACACTGACGACCATCTCGCCTTTGTTATCCATGACAGCGAATATTCCGAAGGACCGGTTGGCGTCTTCACCGGCGATGCGCTGTTTGTCGGCGATGTCGGGCGAACCGATTTCTATCCCGAACGCAAGGAGGAAGTTGCCGGGCTGCTGTACGATTCCCTGCAAAAGATTTGCCGTCTCGGAGACCAGGCAATCATTTACCCGGCGCATGGCGCGGGTTCGGTCTGCGGATCGGGTATGGCGGACCGGGAATTCTCCACGGTCGGCTACGAGCGCCGCAACAATCCGCGCCTGCGCATCTTTGATCGCGACGAGTTCATTCAGGCGAAAATTGCAGAGCACCATTACCAGCCGCCGTATTTCCGGTTGATGGAGCGGCTTAATCTGGAGGGCGCAGATGCTGCGCCGCGCATCATGCGCCCCCGCCGGATGGGGCTCCAGCAAATTACCAAGAGCGGCGCTGACCACCTGATCGACGTTCGTGAACCGCTTGGCTATGCCGGCGGCCACCTGCCGGGCGCGATGTGCCTTCCGGTGGGAATGATCCCGGCTTTCGCCGGGTGGTTCATCACCGAGGGCGAGACGATAGCGCTGGTCGCCTCCGAAGAAGACCAGCTTGCCGAGGCGATGGCGCATCTGGTGCGCATCGGTTTTGACAACATCATTGGTGGTTACGTGGGCGTCGTTCCTGCAGCTGCACAGGGCGCGGCGATGCGCAGCGTTCCCATGATCAACACCGATGAAGTCGCGCAAAGACTCGACCAGAACGGCGGCCAATGGACCTTGCTCGATGTGCGTGATCTCGAGGAGCGCCAGCAAACCAGTATCGATGGCTCAGAACATATCTACGTCGGCGAGCTGAATACCCGCTGGAAAGAGCTAAAGCAGGATCATCACTACACGCTGATGTGCGCCAGCGGGATGCGCGCGAGCGTTGCTGCGGGCTGGCTGGCCAGCAAGGGTTTCGAGCACCTCGACATCTATCTTGGTTCCATGGGGGCGTGGAAGAACGCGTCCGGCTGAAGCGCGTAGCTTGAAGCGCGAAACTCTTGCAAAGCACGTCAAAATCTTTTGCGAGATTTTGCTCGTATGTGGCGGGTCAGCGTGCTCGTCGCTCAACTAGCGGCGCGACCGAGCGCCGTATCCATTGAATGACTTCCTGGTCCGCGAACGAAGACAAATGCCAGCGCCCCCAGGATAGCGATATTCTTGAGTAGCGGGCCTGTGTGGCCAGGGGCGATATGGATCGCGAAAGTTATCGGAACGAGAGTGAGAAATAGCGCGGTGCATGAGAGCCGAGTCATCCACCCCAAGGCCAGCGATGTGCCTGCACCGATGAACACCAAGCCAGACAGCCACAAAAGGATGGACGCATCACCAATTAAAACAACATGATCTTTCCATGGCGACAATGCCATCCGGTCGAGCATATATTCATGCGCAAGAAAATGCCCCACTCCGCCGATGACGAATATGAGGCTCAAAGAGAGGCGGAAGACCGGATCGATCAATCGCACTTTTGTGGCCCATGTCGCTAGGTTGTTTTCGACATTCCGGATCATAATGTACCCTCCACCCTCAGGTTGATGCATCGACGGCAAACTTACTGGGTGCGTGGACCTGTTTCTTCGGGCGGTGTTTGCGGTTCACCCAAAACGTTGACCGGCAGTTTCAGATAGATCGTGCCGTTTTCTTCTGCGCCAGGCATGTTCCCACCACGAATGTTGATCTGGATTGATGGCAGGATGAGACGTGGCATACCCAGCTGTTCGTCGCGCTCCTCTCGCATGGCCACAAATGCATCCTCGCCGATCCCGGCGTGGACATGGATGTTGCTGTGCTTTTGGTCTTGTACCGTAGTTTCCCACCGATGCTCCGAGCGGCCTTCCGGTAGGTAGTCGTGACACATAAACAGCCGCGTCTCGCCTGGTAGCTCGAAGATCCGGCGAATAGAGCGATAGAGCGTACGTGCATCGCCGCCGGGAAAGTCGGCGCGCGCCGTGCCGTAATCGGGCATGAACAGCGTATCGCCGACAAAGGCGGCATCGCCGATAACATAAGTCAAGCACGCGGGCGTATGTCCCGGCGTATGGAGTGCCCGAGCCGATATGGTGCCCAGGTCGAAGCTGTCATTATCGGCAAACAAATGGTCGAACTGGCGCCCATCGCGCGGCAGGTCCACCCCGGCATTGAAGATCGGACCGAAGGTATTCTGCGTGACGGTGATCTGGCTGCCGATAGCGAGTCTGCCGCCTAGCGCGCTGCGAATGTAAGGTGCGGCGGACAGGTGATCGGCATGGACATGGGTTTCCAGTATCCACTCACATTTGAAACCCTTCTCCCGGACGAAATCGATCACCTTATCGGCGGACTTTGTCGCGGTTCGTGCCGCTGCGGCATCGAAATCGAGCACCGGATCGATCACCGCGCACACCTTGGCCGCGGGATCGGACACGACATAGGTCACCGTATTGGTATTTGTGTCGAAAAATGCCTCTACGTCAGGTTTCATCGAAAGCTCTTTTTGTATGCAGGTTGAAGGCGGGTCGGAGTGATCAGTCCTGCGCTCGGTCGACGTAATTACGGACAAAATCTTCCAGCGCCGGTTCATCGCAAACGAAGCCCATATCCGCCGCTTGCTGCAGCGTCGCGTCGCCGCCCATTCCCTGTTGCGCCGCCAGATGCATCATTGTGAAGGCCCCTGCGCGCTTGCCCGAAGCGCAATGGACCAGCACCGGCTTCGGGAGCGCTTCGACGCTGGCCCTGAATTCATCGACGAGTTCATCCGACATGGCGCCGCCCGCCACCGGCAGGTGACGATATTCGAGGCCAAGCGATGCCACAACTTCACCTTCCCGGTCCGGGGCGATTGGCTGATCCGCCTCATCCTGGCAGCGCAGGTTGACGACGGCTTTGTAACCATCCTCCGCCAAGGCGCGCAGGTCGCCCTCGGAAGGCGGAGCAGCCGAGACAGCGAAACTGTCGTTGAGGGTCTTGATGTGGGTCATAAGGAATATCCTGGATCTGGCTCAAAGCTCCCGGCCCGCAATAGCGCGGGGGCAGATTACGATTGACTTTATATGCACACCTTCGCATATATGCAAGTATGCAAGCCGAAGATATTCGCAAACAAGCCGAAAAGGCGGTGACCCTGCTCAAGGCATTGGGCAGCCACAACCGCCTGATGATCGCCTGCCAGCTTGTGGAGGGCGAGCGCAGCGTGGGCGAGCTGGCCAATTTGCTGGAGATCGGTGAAACCGTCGTCTCGCAGCATCTTTCGCTGATGCGCAAGGACGGTTTGGTCGCAGCGCGGCGAGACGGTCGCTCAATCCACTATTCCCTGTCCGGCGATGCGACACGGCGTGTGCTGGAAACGCTTTACGCCATCTATTGCAGTCCGGACGGCGAAGCCGGCAGCAGGCCCGGCGAGACAAGTTAATGACGGCTGCGCCCGCCTGATGGATATCGGTCTTGTTCAGGCGTCATTGTCGCTAGCCTCAGGGCTCCTCGTGGGGTTCTCGCTGGGTTTGATCGGCGGCGGGGGATCGATCCTCGCCGTGCCGCTATTGATCTATGTTGTCGGCGTTCGCGACACACATGTCGCAATCGCCACATCCGCTGCCGCCGTGGCCGCGAGCGCCTTGGCCAACCTGCTGTTACATGCCCGTGGCGGCAGTGTGAAATGGCGTTGCGCAAGTCTTTTCGCGGCATTCGGTATTATCGGTGCAGCGGCGGGATCGACTATGGGGAAGATGACACAGGGCGATCTCCTGCTGGGCCTGTTCGGCTTGGTGATGATCATTGTCGGCCTGTCGATGATACGCGAAAAATCGGGTGGGTCCGACCCGGATGTCCGCCTTACCGCAGCGACCGCATTGCGGTTGACCCCGCGGCTGGCGGCCGGTGGGTTTGTTGTCGGCGCACTGTCCGGCTTTTTCGGTATCGGCGGCGGGTTCCTGGTGGTGCCGGGCCTGGTTGCCGCGACGGCCATGCCGATCCTCAATGCGATCGGCTCTTCGCTAGTCTCCGTAACCGCTTTCGGCGCCACCACGGCCGCCAATTACGCATTGGACGGGCTGATCAATTGGCCGATCGCCGGGTTCTTCATTGGCGGAGGCGCGATGGGGGGCTGGCTGGGAACCTGGGCCTCGCACAGCCTCGCGGCGCGCAAGCGGACGCTAACATACATTTTCTCTGCAGTCGTGATCCTTGTCGGTGTGTTCGTCACCGGCGAATGGGTAACGACGGCTTTGTTGTGATCGCCGCCATTCGGCGTCATGTGTCCAGGCGCAGGCTCCGCAGCCGCAGCGCATTCGCGATCACCGATACAGAAGAGAGGCTCATGGCCGCCGCCGCGATCATGGGACTCAGCAGCAATCCGAAGAACGGAAACAGCACGCCTGCGGCGACCGGAATGCCAAGCGTGTTATAACCAAACGCGAAGAACAGGTTCTGCCGGATGTTGCGCATCGTTGAGCGCGACAGCACGATGGCCTGGACTACCCCTGTCAAATCACCGCGCACCAGAGTCACGCCTGCGCTCTCAATCGCCACATCGGTGCCGGTACCCATGGCGATTCCGACATCTGCAGCGGCCAGCGCGGGGGCATCGTTGATGCCGTCTCCGGCCATACCGACGCGGCGGCCTTGTGCC
>CATMNW010000003.1 GCA_950071875.1 uncultured Erythrobacteraceae bacterium
GTCAGGAACAGGGATCCAAGCAAGAGATACCCCATCGCGAAATAGACGATGCCGAAAAGCACGAAGAGCGGCCAGCCGAGCGCAGGCTCGGGCAGGCTGGGAAGCGCGTTGCCGGCAAGCAGGGCGATGCCGCCGCCGACGACTGCCCAGACTGCGATACCAACGAAGCTGATACCCAGCATGGCAACCAGTTTGCCCAAGAACACCGCGTCCATCGGTATGGCCGCCGCCAATACCTCAATCACCTTGTTGGCCTTCTCCTCGACGAGGTTGGAAAGCACCATCCCGGCAAGCAACATCATCAGCAGGAACAGAAGCAGTTGGCCCGCTTGTGCAGTCCGGATGCGGTCGGTGCGTTGAGCGGCGACGCTTGTGGCTATGGCATTGATACTGACCGGCGGGTAGGCTGTGGCCTCGCTCGACCCGGCTTCTGCCGCGATCATGGCTATCGGCCCTTCCCAGAAATCCACCGCTTCCTGTGTTCCGGTGAGTATAGGAGCTTCGAGCGTACCGCCGACAACGGCAGTGAAATTGCGTCCCGGCTCACGCAGGATTTCCGCGGCCGCTTTTTCGCCCGGCGCAATCTCGAGCTCGGGCAGTACGTTGCCGATTTTCGCGGCGAGGGTCTGGCGCGCATCGACCATTGCCCGGGCATCGTCTTCTGCCATGGCCACCGCGACGAGCCTTGTCGTGGCATCGCGCTGCGCCTGCCCACCGATACCTCCGGCAAGCGCGCCCACGATGATCGGGAACAAGGGCCCAAGCAGGAAGAAGAAAAACGCCCGGCTGAACAGGATAGCCTGAAAATCCCGTCGCGCGACGACGCGTGCTGCATCGAACAGCGAAAGGCGGGTTGTGTCGCTCATGCTGCCGACTCCTTTGCCTGATCGTCTTCGAGTGCGCGGGCTGCCGCCTCCCCTGCGATCTCCACGAAGGCATCGTGCAGGCCCGCCCTTTCGATGGACAGGGAAAGAATACCCGCCTCGCCGTCCAGCAGACGCTTGAGAAGCGCTTCGATGCCGACATCGGGCACAGGGAAATACCAGAAGTGGCTTCCGTCCGATTTCGCATCGTGCCGCACATCGGCTGGGAAGGCCGTTCGCCAATCGCCCGACGCGGTGCGTGTCTCCAGCCGCACTTGCGCAGGAATACGATCGCGTGCGAGATCCACTGACCCGGCGTAAGGCACCTTCCCTGCAGCGATGATCGCCACTTCATCGCAAAGCCGTTCGGCGTGGTGGATCACATGGGTCGAGAAAATGACCGTGGTCCCTCTATCGGCCAATTCGCGGATCATCACCTCGAGCTTGCCTTGGTTGATCGCGTCGAGGCCGCTGAAAGGCTCATCGAACACCACCAGCTTTGGGCGATGCACCAGTGTTCCGAGCAGCTGGACCGTCTGCGCCATACCTTTCGAAAGCTGGCGGATCTGCCGGTCTACCGCGTGGCCCAATCCATGTCGTTCAAGCAATTCGCGACCTCGGGACTTGCCCTCTTCCAGCGAAAGTCCGCGAAGCGCACCCATGAATGCGATGGCATCATCGCACTTCATCGCGGGGTACAGGCCACGTTCTTCCGGCAGATAGCCGATCAGCTTGGCAACTTCGTGCGGTCGATCGTTACCGAACACCCGCCGAACGCCTTCGTCGGGATCGATAATACCCAGAAGCATGCGCAGTGTCGTGGTCTTGCCGGCACCATTCGGACCGAGGATGCCGTAAATGGCACCTTCCGGCACCGCGATGTCGACGCCATCGACCGCAAGCGTGTCATCGAAGTGCTTGACCAGACCGCGCGCCTCGATAGCGAGCGGATGCGTATCGTGCGAAGCGGCAAGGGGTCGCGTCATGGCGCCTGTCCTAGTAAGCATGGACGCATGGGTAGTGGCTGGCAGTGAACGGGAGCCTGTGCAAGCATGGTTAAGGCCGGATTACAGCACGCCCTGTGCGAAGAGGCTGCACGGCTGGGCTTCGCAGCCTGTGGCTTCACGTCGCCATCACCCGATCCTGCGCGTGCCCGTCGGCTGGAACACTTCCTTGGCGAAGGACGCCACGGTTCCATGGAATGGATGGAAACACGCAAGGTGCAGCGGGCTTCTCCCCAAGGGCTGTGGCCCGAAGCGAGGAGCGTCATCGCGCTCGGAATGAGCTACGCACCGGATGTCGATCCGCTGGCGCTGGAAAGCGATCCGGAAAAGGCCCGAATATCCGTCTATGCCCAAGGGCGGGACTATCATGATGTCGTCAAGAAAGCCCTGAAGGCGCTTGCGCGGTGGTTGATCGAACGAGAGCCCGAGAGCGAACTGAAGGTCTTCGTTGATACGGCACCGGTCATGGAAAAGCCGCTGGGTCAGGCTGCGGGGATCGGCTGGCAGGGCAAGCATACCAATCTCGTCAGCCGCGAACACGGCTCCTGGCTGTTCCTTGGCGCGATCTACTCGACGCTCGACTTCGTGCCGGACGCATCGCATCCGGACCGCTGCGGCAATTGTCGTGCATGTCAGGATGCGTGTCCCACCGATGCCTTTCCAGCGCCGTACCAGCTCGATGCACGCCGGTGCATTTCCTATCTCACGATCGAGCACAAGGGTCCGATACCGGAGGAATTCCGGTCAGCCCTGGGCAATCGCATCTACGGCTGCGACGATTGCCTCGCCGTATGCCCGTGGAACAAGTTCGCCGATACGGCGCACCGCCATATCAAGCTGGCGCCGCGCGAAGAACTGGTTACTCCCGACCTCGCCAGCTTTCTGCAGTTCGACGACGCATCTTTCCGACAATTCTTTTCCGGATCGCCGATCAAGCGTATCGGCCGGAACCGCTTCGTGAGGAATTGCCTCTACGCGGCGGGGAATAGCGGTTCGAAGAGCCTCGAGCCTTTCGTTGTCGCACTATTGGAAGATCCAGATCCTGCAGTGGGCGATGCGGCCGGTTGGGCGGCGGCGCAACTTCGCTAACGCTTGCGGAACTCGCCAGTATTTTCGCCAAGAAGCGGGGCATGGCCCGGTTCGGGTGCATCCCAAGCGGAAAATCGCGACGGCTCCCGCATTTCAACAACCTGACCCTCGCTGGGATGTTCGCGCCGAAGAAAGAAGCCGGAGGCGTTCAAATGGGGTTCTTCGGCTATGTCGGCCATGTCGCGGACCGGCATTGCCGGGATTGAATTGGCATGCATCAGAGCGACCAGATCCTCGGTCGTGAAGGTGGCAGTCAATTCTGCAATGCGACCGTACAGTTCGGACTGACCGGCAATCAGCCCTTCGAGCGATGCGAAGCGTTCCTGGCCGGCAAATTCTTCATCGCCCATGATGGCGATGACCTTGGTGAAGTGGTCGAGCTTGTACGGGACAACGCTGACGTAGCCATCCTTCGTCGCAAAAGGCTGGCGATCAGGATCGACCTGCCGCGCATAACAGGCTTGCCCGACCGGCGGTTCGAACGTGTTACCGCCCAAGTGCTCTTTCAGCATGAAGCTGCTGAAAGCCTCCAGCATCGGTATCTCCACGTGCTGCCCTTGTCCGGTGCGCAGGCGGTGGATCACCGCGGCCATCACGGCATAGGCAGCGTGCAGCCCTGCAACCTTGTCTGCAATCAGCGATGGCAGATAGCGTGGGCGCGCGTCTCCATCTGCTCGCGGTAACAGTGTGCAGGTTCCGCTCGCCGCCTGGATCACATCATCATATGCTTGCAGGCCGGAGTAGGGGCCGCCGGACCCGAAGCCTACGCAATGTGCATAGATGATGTTTGGGGCATAACCGCGCACCGTATCGTAATCGAAGCCAAGCCGCCCGATCGCTTCGGCGCGTACATTATGGATAAAGGCGTCGGCCCCCTCCAGCAGGTCCCGCAAAGCGGCCTTGTCGCCATCCTGCTTGAGGTCGAGCACGAGCGATTTCTTGCCGCGGTTCAGCGCCATGAAGGCGGGACCCATTCCGGCGGAATGCGCGGGCTTGGCAGCATAGCGGAAACCGTCACCGCCCGGCGCTTCGACCTTGATGACTTCTGCCCCGAAGTCGGCCAGGATCTGGGTGCAGTAAGGACCGAAGACAACCGAAGTCATGTCGATCACCCGAAGCCCTTCGAGCATCGGACGGCCGTCCCCGGTTTCGATCACCGCATTTCCTTCAATTGGACTTCGCTGTCGACCAGTAATTCGGGATCGATCTCGGCGCGTTCGGTAACCAGTTTGCGCCCCTGCACGTAATCCTTGGTATTGTTCACGCAGTCGAGCGCGATGACCCTTCCTTCCTTGAGGTAGATTACGCTGAACTTCTTCTCTGCCGGATCGCCGCGCACCACGCTCGCATCGAAGCCGGTGGAAATGCCGACAGTCTGCAAACGCAAATCGTACTGGTTCGACCAGAACCACGGGATCGCGTCGTAATCCTGCTTGTCGCCCATGATGGCCTTGGCTGCGCAGGTCGCCATATCGTTAGCGTTCTGAACCGATTCCAGCCGGATCACCATATTGTCCGCATATGGATTGGCGTGCGCGGCACAGTCGCCGATGGCGTAAATATCGTCCAGCGTCGTCCGCCCGTACGTATCGACATCCACTCCGTTCGAACCGGCGGCACCGGCTGCGATCAGCGGGCCAACCGACGGCACGATACCGATCCCGGCGATGATGACATCACAGGGAATTTTCTCGCCGCTGTCCGTCAGCACGGACATGACACGCCCGTCTTCGCCTTCGATACTCTCGACCCCGGTGGAGAGGCGCAGATCGACGCCCTGGCTGCGGTGATAGTCGGCGTAGAAATCCGAAAGCTGCGGTCCGGCAACGCGCGCCAGCACCCGATCGAGCATTTCGACCACCGTCACCTCGCATCCCAGCTTGCGCAGGACAGCTGCCGCTTCGAGACCGATATAGCCGGCCCCGACGATAACTGCGCGCTTGGCTCCGGAAGCAAGCTCCTCGCGGAGCAGGTCGACGTCACGGCGTGACCTGACGTAATGGATGCCATTCAGGTCGCTGCCCGGGCATGACAGCCGCCGCGCATCGCCGCCACCGGCCCAGATCAGCTTGCGATAGCCAACCCTCGTGTCATCGGACAAAGTCAGCGTACGGGACTGCGCATCAACCTCGTTGACGTTACGCCCCGGGCGCAATTCAATGCCCTTGTCGGACCAGAATTGTTCCGGGCGGATCTGGATTCGATCGAAAGATTTTTCGCCGGCCAGATAGTCCTTGGACAGCGGTGGGCGCTCGTACGGCGGGTTACGGTCCCTGCTGACCATCAGAATAGATTCTTCATGCCCGTTCTGGCGCAACGCGATCGCGGCCTGGGCTCCACCGTGGCCCGAACCGACGATGATGATATCGTAATGTTCCATCGCCGCGCTGGCTGGCGCGAAAACGCCAGCCGGTCAAGCCCGCCCGGTCGAGACGTGCGCTCAGCGCGTTCTCACCTCGCGAGCAGGTTGCGGGCCATGCTGGCGACCTGCGCTAATGTAGCAGGAGCGACTTCGCCCTGCGCCTGCGCTCGCCCGACCATCGAACGGAACTGCCGGATCGCTGCAGCGTGTTCGGCAGCCCAGCCTTCGACCGCAGCAAGGGGATCTTCCTTCGCTCCCTTGCGTCGCGCCAGACGTCGCAGGAACTCCAGCCGCATCTGCTGGAAGTCGCGCGAAAGCCCGGAAACAAGCAAGCGCTCCCAAATGTCCGACGGATTCATCATGGCCGAAGTGCTCTGCGCCCAGTCGAGGCCGATGCGCTCACCCAGATCGGTAAACGCGGAGGTCAACGCGCGAACGTCGATGTCGGCATTGCGGGCCAGTGACGAGAGGCCAACCGCACCGTCCATGTCGTAGAGGTGCGTCACCTTCGCGGCCAGCTTCTCGGGCGCGCCCATGTCGATGAACTCGGTGCGCAGCTTGTCGGACTGACGCATCGATGCGGCGGTCAGCAATTCCTCCGAATCGGTCATCAGCTTCGACACCCGGTCCTTCAGGCTGTCGATCAGTTCGCTCGGCGGCATAGTGCTGGCACCGGCACGGATGAGATCGGCCATCTGGCTGCGCAACGCGCCTGCCGTATGGCGGAAAAGGTAGATACGCACCTCTTCAGGCATGTCGGTGGTTTCCAGCTCTTCCCATAGCTGGCTTGCACCCAGCAGCTTGTCGGCAACGACGAACGCCGCGGTCACATCGGCCAGCCCGACGCCTTCTTCCTCGCTCAGTTCGAACGGGTGGACGAAGCCCATGCGGTTGACCAGGCGATTGGCCAGTCCGGTTGCAATGATTTCCCGCCGCAATTGGTGGCTTTCGATCTGGGCCCTGTATTTCTTGCGCATCGCCGTCGGGAAATATTCGATCAGCAAATCATGAACCGCCGGATCGTCTGGCAGCCCGCTGGCCTCGATGGCATCTTGCAGCACCAGCTTGGTCGAGGACAACAGCACGGCAAGTTCCGGGCGGGTGAGCCCGCGTCCGTCGGCTGAACGGCGCGCCAAGGTCTCGCTCGGCGCGAGGCCTTCGGTCTGGCGGTCCAGCGCGCCGCGATCTTCGAGCGCTTCGATCAGCCGTAGCTGTGGCGGCACTGCTCCCGCGCCGCCCTGTTCGGCGATCGACAGCGCAAGCGCCTGCAGGCGATTATCCTCCAGCACGATTTCGGCGACTTCGTCGGTCATCGATTCGAGCAGTTTCACGCGCTTGGGCTCGGTCAAATCACCCGAGCGCTTCGCGGCAGCCAGCGCGATCTTGATGTTGACCTCGTTGTCCGAGCAATCGACGCCTGCCGAATTGTCGATGAAATCGGTATTGCAGCGCCCGCCGTGGAGCGAAAACTCGATGCGCGCTGCCTGGGTTATACCAAGGTTGGCGCCTTCGCCGATAACCTTGGCCTGCAGATCTGCAGCATCGACACGCAAGGCGTCGTTTGCCGGATCGCCTACCTGCACATTGTTTTCGTGGCTGGCCTTCACGTAGGTGCCGATCCCTCCGAACCAGATCAGGTCGACCTGCGATTTGAGGATCGCCGATATAAGGGCCTCGGGCTCGACTTCCTTCGAGTCGATGCCGAGCTTGGCCTGTATCGCCTTCGTCAGCTTGATGCTTTTCGCATCCCGGCGAAACACGCCGCCGCCACGCGAAATGAGCTTTTCGTCATAGTCTTCCCAGCTCGAACGCGGTAGTTCGAACAGGCGCTTTCGTTCCTTCCAGCTCGCAGCCGGGTCGGGATCGGGATCGAGGAAGATGTGACGGTGATCGAATGCGGCGACGAGCTTGATCGCCTTCGACAGCAGCATGCCGTTGCCGAACACGTCGCCCGACATGTCTCCGCAGCCCGCGACTTCGATACTGTCGGTCTGTACGTCGACACCCATCTCGAGGAAGTGTCGCTGGACACTGACCCACGCACCCTTGGCCGTGATGCCCATCGCCTTGTGATCGTAGCCCTTCGAGCCACCCGAGGCGAAGGCATCGTCGAGCCAGAAATCCCGCGAGTCCGCAATCGCATTCGCGACGTCCGAAAAAGTCGCTGTCCCCTTGTCGGCCGCGACAACGAAATAGGGATCTTCGCCGTCGTTTATCACGACCTGGTCGGGGTGGACGACCTTTTCGTCGACGATATTGTCAGTGACGGAAAGCAGCGTACGGATGAACACCTCGTAGCTGCCGCGACCTTCGGCCGCCCAGGCCTCGCGGTCCAGCGCAGGGTTGGGCAATTGCTTGGGGTAGAAACCGCCCTTGGCACCTGTCGGTACGATGACCGCGTTCTTCACGCGCTGTGCCTTCATCAGACCCAGGATTTCGGTGCGGAAATCGTCGCGGCGGTCAGACCAGCGAAGGCCCCCGCGTGCAACCGGGCCGCTACGCAGGTGAATGCCTTCGACCCGGCGCGAATATACGAAAATCTCGCGATAGGGGACAGGTTTCGGGAGACCTGGAACCATGCTCGAATCGATCTTGAAAGCAAGCGCCTCTGCCGCGGCTGGGGCGAAGGCGTTGGTGCGTAGAATCGCATCCACCAACGAATTGTACAGGCGTAGCAATCGATCGTCGTTGATCGCCTTTACCTTGGACAGGCCCCGTTTGATTGCCGAGCGCGCTTCTTCCACCGCGCTGTCGCGATCGCCGGAAAATTCGGGATCGTGGCGCGCGATGAAAAGAGCGACGAGCGCGCGGGTGACGTCCGGCGCGGCGGCCAGTGCATCCACCACCGTGTAGATCGTGAAGCCCATGCCGACCTGGCGCAGGTAACGGTAGAAGGCGCGCAGCCAATTCGCTTCGCGCGCAGCGAGGCCGGCTTCCGGCACAAGCCGGTTGAACGGGTCGTTCTCGGCTTCTTCGTTGAGTACCGCGGCAATCGCTTCCTCGATACCGCCGGCGCGTTCGATCAGCGCCTTCGAATCGGCACCCGGTTTCAGGTCGAGCAGGAAATCGTGGATGGTGCCAAGGCGGCCATCATCGAGGACCGTCGGCATTTCCGATCGAACATAGAAACCGAAATCTTCCAGCGCGGGCACCCCTTCGGAAAGGGGCAGGCTTCCTTCCGACTGGTAAAGCTTCAGGCGCAGGCAGCCTTCGGCTTCGCGCTCGCAGAAATACATGCGAGCCCCGCGTACGACTTCCTCGCTCTCGATGCTGGCACCAAGATTGTGCAAGCGATCAATGTCCAGTGCGGCTTCGCGCGGGCCCCAGCGGCCGCGAAAGGCAGTGGGGAAATGATCGGCAAAGCGCATGGCCAGACCGGCGGCCCGGCTGGGTTCTTCCAGGGTTGCAAGCTCGGCCTCCACTGCCTCGGTCCAGCCGCGCAGCAAGGTTTGCATCTGCTCTTCCAGCCGCCCCTCGTCGAGCGCGCTGTCGCCGTCGCGAATGTCGAAAACGAAACGAATGGTGGCAAGATTGCCGCCTTCGACCTCGAGGCTCCAGTCGAGCAGGCGACCGGACGATGCCTCTTCCAGCAGCGCCTGAATTTCGAGACGCACCTGCGTCGCAACCATGTCGCGCGGCAGCCAGACGAATGCGAACAGGTGACGTGCCAGCGGCGCTTCGACCATCGAGAGGCGAGGGCGCGGGCGATCGACCAGGCTCATCATGGTCGTCGCGACACGTTCCACATCCTTCTCGGAGAAGCCGATCAGAAGGTCGTGCGGCAAAGTGGTCAAAGCATGGACCAGTGCCTTGCCGGCATGACCGGCTTCGTCGAAGCCATGCTTGTCGCGCAATTCGTCAAGCTGGCGACGCAGACGGGGAACGCTGCGTGGAGGAGCGGCCAGTGCTGCGCTGGTCCAGACACCGGCATGGATCGACAGCGCGACGGTTTTCTTCCCTTCCATCACCGGAATGATGAAAAGGTCCAGCGGCACCCGACGGTGTACGTTGCTGAGATGGTTCGCCTTGATGATCAGCGGGCGGCGCGTGTCCGCCCCCTTGTCGAACCAGTCGAAAGCGCGGTCGAAGGAGGGTTCTGCGAGCAACTGTGGAGTGCTCTTGCGACAGATCCCCAATTCGTCGCTTTGCGTACCATCGCGGTGGCGCTTCGCGTGGCCGAGCTGAGTGAGCATGCCCGAATTGAGCCAGTCCAGCAGATCGGCGCCTTCCGAATCGTCCTGACGAATACGCTCTGCATCGGAAGCCATGGCTTCCTGCAGCTTTGTCCAATCGACAACTGCGGCCCGTACGTCGGCGAGGGTTTCCTTCAATCGATCTTGGAGAAGTCGGCGCGTCTTCGCATCGACACGCGCGGCCTCAATGTAGATCATCGATTCCCAATAGCCATCTTCGGGATCGCCCTTCGGAATGCCGGTCAGCACTCCTTTTTCGTCACGCTCTACGGGAATGACCGGGTGAACGAGGCGATCGATCGAGAGGCCGAGCGCAGCGATCGAAGCTGCGACGGAATCGACCAGAAACGGCATGTCGTCGTTGACGACAGCAATGCGGGTAAGGCGTTTGTCGTCGCTGACGCTTTCGATTGCCATCGCCGACTTGCCGAGCACCCGTTGTGCGGCAACTTCGCCGAGGAACTGGGCGGCATCGCGCAGCTGCGTCTTGTCGAACGGTGTGTCACCTGAAAGCAGCGACTGCTGCATGCGCTCGGTGATAGCGGTCTGAAGCTTCTTGGGAAGCACGGAACTTGTCGAACCCATGCGGGGCCTCTCTCCTTGCGGCGCATGATGATTTCGTCGCCGCGAAATATGCGAGTCGTGTGATCCACCACTCCGGGGCCGCGCCTAGTCCTGTTGGCACCGGCTCGCAAGGTGCAGCGCGGGCGAATTTGAAATCGTATGCGACAGACGCGCTGCCGCTACGGCACGCTCAAATGGAAAGCGCATCCATTGCCAGTTCCAGCGATTTGCTGCGGGCTTCGGGTTCGTACATGCTGCCCCCGAATATGATCTCGTCAGCAGCGGTTCGCTCGATAAAGTTGCGTACCATGTCGGCTGCTTGTTGCGGCGTGCCGATGGCGCTCGCCTGGCCGATATGAGCAAGCATGGCCTGCGCCTGGGCAGGAAGTTGATCGCGGTAGCCGCGAACAGGCGGCGGAAGCTTCCCGGGCGTTCCGGCGCGCAGCGCGACGAAGGCCTGTAGCTGGGAAGTCGCGAGGTATTCGGCATCCTCCTCGTTCTCGGCGACGAAAAGGTTCATGGCGGCCATGACATGGGGCTTCTCACAGGCTTCGCTGGGCTGGAAATCGCGCCGGTATATCTCCAGCGCGGTATCGAGATGATCCGGCGCGAAATGGCTGGCGAAAGCGTAGGGCAGGCCAAGCTTGGCTGCGAGCTGTGCGCCGAACAGGCTCGACCCAAGCATCCAGAACTCGGGTTTCGCGCCAACGCCGGGCGTTGGATGGATCGCCGTTTCGCCCCGCATCAAGGCCATCAGTTCGACCACATCCTGCGGGAACATTTCGGCTGCGCGATGAAGGTCCTTGCGCAGCGCCCGCTGCAGCTCAGGTCCTGCCCCCGGCGCGCGGCCCAGGCCCAGGTCAATCCGGCCGGGAAAAAGGGCGTCGAGAGTGCCGAACTGTTCGGCAATCTGGAACGGCGAATGGTTGGGCAGCATGATGCCGCCGGACCCGATGCGGATTTTTGAAGTTGCATTTCCGATGTGTGCAAGCACGACGGAAGTCGCACCTCCGGCGATCCCGGCCATCGCATGGTGTTCAGCCACCCAGAAGCGTTTGCAACCGACCTGTTCGGCTGTTCTGGCAAGTTCGGTCGCCGCGCTGAACGCTTCGCTGACCGTACCCCCTTCACGGACCGGCACGAGGTCGAGAATCGAGAAGTCGGTCACGATTGCAATTGCTCCAGATATCCGCGCGCCTTGTTTGCCTCGTTGCTTTGTGGCGCCACCTCGAGAACGCTTTCGAAGCTGCGGCGCGCCTCTTCATCTCTGCCGGACAGCGCGGCAATAACGCCTGCTTCGAGTCCTACCGCCGGATCCTGCGGCGAAAGCAGTGCAGCCTGCGCGATCTGTTCGCGAGCCTCCCCCAGCCTTTCCAGGCGCCGGGCAAGCGTAGCCGAGAGCAGCCATGCCCGTGCATTCGCCGGGTTGCTGGCCCGAGCTGCAGCGAGTGCCGCAACCGCCTCGTCGTTGCGTCCGAGAGCGACGAGGGCGCGCGCGCGGTCGACATGGACGCTTGCGGTAAGTTCGGTGTCGCCAGCTTCCGTGGCATAACTCACGGCGCGGCCGAACGCGATTTCGGCGATGGCTGGCTTGTCCTGCGCCATCGCGGCATTTCCGGACATGGCGGCAAGGCGCGATTGATAGGAGGGGGCGCCCGGCGGAACTTCACCCGCAGCGAGGTCGAAGGCTCGCTGGGCGCCATCGAAATCTTCCTGCCGCACGAGGGCAAGGCCGAGGCAATGGGCCGATTGCGCAAGTTCGAGCTGGTGGCCAGCGGTTTCGCGCCAGGTCTGCGCCATATCGCTGGCGGCTTCCGGATCATCGGCTGCAAGAGTGACGCATTCGGCCAGCTTGCCGCCGGAGTTGACCGATGTTTGGGGGGCGGTTTCTACCGTACGCTCCGGCCGCTCGCGCAGTTCATCCGGTAGACCGGGAAAGGCGTTGGCAGTCGGATTGGGGCCGACCTGCATCACAAGCAGGGCGATTGCGGAGGCGATCATGCGGTACCTTTCGAAAGAGCTTCGACCGTGCGCAGCAGCAGGGCAATATCCTGTTCCCGCGAAAGCCGGTGATCGCCGTCCTTTAGCAGCGTGACCTGTATATCGTCCGAACGCAGGGCTTCGGCCAATTGCATGCTGATGTTCCACGGAACGTCGGTGTCGCGCTGGCTGTGGATCAGGCGAACCGGGGCATCGATCGGAATTTCGGCGCCAAGAAGGAGCTGTGACTGCCCATCCGCCCAGAACGCCGGGTGCATCGGTGTGGGGTCCGGACCATAGGGGTTTTCGTCGTACACCGTTTCGCCCCCGGCGAGTTTCGCCTTGTCCATGTCCGACCGGCCCCAGTCGGTGAAATCGGGTGCGGAAGCGACGCCGATCATTCCGGCCAGCCGGCCTTCCAGCTTCATGCCGACCATCAGCATAAGCCAGCCACCCATCGATGATCCTATTATAATAACCGGGCCGTCGAGTACCGATTCGATCAGCGCAAGGACTTCGTCGCACCAGCGTGAGAGCGTTCCATTGGCAAAATCGCCCTCGCTCTGACCGCAGCCGGAGTAGTCCAGCAGCAGGCAGGCGCGACCTTGTTCGCGTGCCCAGTCGAACAGGGCCGTCGCCTTGCCGCCGGTCATGTCGGACAGGTACCCGGGCAGGAACACGAGTGCGGGGCCTGAGCCGCGAATGTGCCGATAGGCGATACGCCGCCCGTCGGGCATGGCGAAATGTTTCGTGTCGAACATGGCTCTCGATGTCGCGTCGAGACCCGTGGATTGCAAGGCCTCAGAAAAACTCGAATTCCTCGACTTCGGGATCCTGCTCGCACATGGTTTTGAGAGCTTTGAATTCGTCTTCGGTCAGCACGGGGGGATATTCCGCACCTTTCCGCGCGGCATCGCGATAGGCTTTGGCACGTTCGCCGGATGACGGATGGCTGGCCAGCCATCCCACCAGCGCGTTGCTGTCTTCGGTATCGCCGTATTCGTCGGCCATGCGTTCGAAGAACCCGGCTGCACCCAGTGGCGAGACATTGCTTTGTGCCATGCGGGCGCGGGCGTAATCGTCCGCTTCGCGTTCCGCGTCGCGTGAATACCCCATGGAAGCGAGGCCGAAGACCGAATTGGTCACCCCCGAATCCGCACCTGCAAGCAGGATCGAAAGACCGAACTGGCGTAGCAGCGCGGTCATCACGTGCCTTTCGCGTACGTGGCCGACTTCGTGTGCCAGCACGCCTGCCAATTCCTCGGCACTTTCCGCCTGCTGTACCAGCCCGTCGAACAGCAGCACCTGTCCACCGGGTAGGGCCACGGCGTTGACCATTTCCATGTTGGCCACGCCTGCGCGCACCTTTTCCTCTTCCGGATCGACCTTCTCGAGCAGCTTGGCGAGTGCAGCGTCGCCGGCAGGCGTGTGGCAGATGCGGCCACCGAAATCGCCGACCATTGCGTCACCGATGTTGCGTTCCCAGCTTGTCGGGATGCGCGGGCCGAGCCAGTCGGGCGCGGTCATGAACAGCGCGACTGCCGCGATACTGACGACTGCGAAAATACCGGCTGCTTTCCCGAGGCCGAGGCGGTCGACCCAGGCTCCATACGTATGCGCGGCCGGAAGCCGTGCGGCGAGGCCCGGCGGGATATCTGCTGGCAATATCAAACGGAAATCGGGCGTGCTTTCGCGGCGATAGATGACGGTCCGGGACCGCGCTTCGCCAAAGACAAGGTCGCTGGCGGCGAACCCGTCCCTTGCTGTCGGGGACGTTAGCTCGAAAGTCTCACCCCCGTCCCACGTCAATTCGCCCGAATGGCGAACCGCGCTCGTGCCGTCGTACCATTGCGCTTCTGTCTTGAATGGGCTCTCCATCGGGTCAGATCGCCCCCATGTCGAACGCATCCAGCAGCCCTTCGCCATGTTTGGCCGTACTGGTCTGTGACTGGGTCAGCTCGTCGAGCAGTATCTCCCCTCCAGCCTCGAGATGGGTCATGAAGAACTTCCAGTGTCGATAGGACAGGAAGATCAATCCGATGCCGAAAGTGAAGACGACCAGCACCGCATCGATGACGAGCAGCTTGATCCAGTCGATGGTGGAAGCTTCGAAAGTGAAGTGCAATTCGCGCCACCGTGTAGCGCCTACGACCTCGCGGTAGAATTTCGCATAGAAAGCCACCGCGATCAGGCCCAGTCCAAGATAGAAGAACAGGATAAGGCCGAGAAATCCCAGGAAGCCGCCTATCGCCACCCCGTCTTCACCGCCGACGCCATACCCCGCAAGCATACCCATGCCGGCCATGATGACGCCACCCACGAACAGCACGAACGGGGCAAGGTAGAACAGCAGGAACCGTGCGAAAACACCGCCTGGTTCCGCACTTGTTTCGAACGCGAAGGGGCCGAAACTCATCTTGTTCCAGCGTTCGTTCCAAAGGCTGGTCATCGACCATGGGATCAGAAGGCCAGCCGGCAACCAGCCGACAATGTTCTTCCACATGTAGGACAGACCGAAGACGAACCCGTTGTGATCGCTTCCGCCACGGATGCCGCGCCAGCGGGTGCGCGACAAGCGGTACCTCAGACCCCGGAAGCGCGCCACGCCGCCCAGATAGAAGATGGAAGCAAAGGCCAGCACACCAAGCGCTGTGCCGATGGCTTCGTGCCCCCGGGCGATCAGCGCCTGCGCGATGAAGGTCACGCCGAAATAGGGTACGCCGAACAGGACCAGCACGATCAGGAACCCGAGGAACAGTTCCTTGCCGGTGCCGGACCATTCCAGGTGTTCGTCCACGAAACGCGTGCGCGACCAGAGGTATTGTCGCTCGCGTGCAGTGGCCCAGAACCGGTATATGCCCAGCGTGACGATCGTCAGCAGCAGGTTCGGCAAGGCAATCCGGGCGAAATCCTTCCAGTTGCCTTCGAATACGAAAGCACTGTCTGCTCCATCGATATCGTGCGACCCGCCCATTCCTGAAAACCCCCTTCGATCCCTGTCCGGCCACGTCGGGTATCGAAGGGGTCGTGTCAATCGGCGTCGGTGCTATTCGTCGCGCAGGAAAATCTCTTCGATTGCCATTTCGAATACGTCGGCGATGCGAAAGGCGAGCGGTAGAGAAGGGTCATAGCGGCCGGTTTCGATGGCGTTCACGCTCTGGCGGGAAACGTCGAGACGTGTGGCGAGGTCCTGCTGGCTCCAGTCGCGTTCGGCGCGCAGGACCTTGAGGCGGTTCTTCATGCGCCGCGCACCTTCTGCCACAGTTGCGCAAGGCCCAGTCCGATGGCCCAGACAGGCAATACCCACCAGGCCCAGATATGCGGGACCAGTTCGAACATCTCCAGGAAACCCCAGAAAATGCCTACGGCCAGCACGAAGCCCAGTGCTACGAGCGATGCCATGATCGTGCGGTGGCGCAGGTATTCGTCCTGTTCATCCGCAATATAGCGGGCCATGGCCCAGATGATCCCGAAGGTCGGCAGGGTCGGCAAAAGCGAAATCGCGAAAACGACCGGGCGGCTGAGTTCGTAATCGTTCCACAATGTTACCGCGATGCCGAGACCGAGCACATAGCCAAAGCTGCTCAACAGTACGCGCTGGTTATAAGTGGCCATGGCCGGGCTGGCGCAGGAACCTGCGCGCCGCATGGGAATGATGAGTGAACCGGTAGCGATTGCCAGCAGGATGAAGCCGGTTGTCCCGTTGATCGCACCGCTGATCCTGAGTGCGCCGATGATCGCCGTGCTCAGGAAAAAGAGGCTGACCCACAGGCGGTGCGAGCGCTTCGGAGGCACGGTGTCGCCGCCGGTCATGCCCGCACCTTTTGGCAGGTGCCCGGTTTGATGAAGCCCAATGTCGCCAGCACCGGCAGGGCGATGACGCTGTACTGTGCCAGCTCTTCCGGCACGATGCCGAAAACTGCGAGCAGGGCGATGCCGAGCAGCGCAGCGGCCCAGAACAGCGAGTGTCTGAATATGTTCATGGCAATTGTCCTTTCCTTGATGTAAAGCAACATTTACATCGAACGCGCAATCTAGTCAAGCAAACTTTACATTATGTCGCTCCTCCTTGCCATGGCCGCGAATTGTCTTGTCATGACAATGTCTTCGGACGCAGGCAGTCAGGCGAGATAGGAGAGCCCGATGATCGCAACCGAACCGCCTGCCGCCGCCCGAATGCCTGCACTCGATCGCCGATCCTTGCTGAAGGGCGGAATTCTTGCAGGCGGGCTGGCTGGCTCACCGCTCGCTGCCCGGCTCGATCCGGCCTCCGCCGGTTTCACCCACGGTGTCGCCAGCGGGGAGCCGGGCCCCGACCGGGTCCTGCTCTGGACGCGTCATGTTGCGGGACAGGACACGCGGCTCGAATTCGAAGTCAGCGGATCGCTCGATTTCTCGACGGTTTCAGCCGGTGGTTCGGTTACGGCCAGCGCTGACAACGACTGGTGTTGCAAGGCTTGGGCGGACGGGCTCGAGCCGGGGCGATGGTATTACTATCGGTTCACTGCACCCGATGGATCGCATTCCGACATAGGTCGCACGAAAACCTTGCCGGTCGGCGCTACCGACCGTTTCAGGATGGCGGTTTTCTCATGTTCGAATATCGGCTTCGGCTGGTTCAACGCTTACGCCCATGCCGCTGCCGACGGTGATTTCGACTGCGCCTTGCACCTCGGCGATTATTTCTACGAATACGGTCCCGACACTTATCCCGACCGCGGGCAGGCGGCGCGAAAGGGGCTGCTTCCTGCGCATGAAATCGTGGCCCTGGCCGATTATCGCATCCGCTATGCCCAATATCGATCGGATGCCGACTTGCGCCGCCTGCACCAGCTTTTTCCGATGATCGCAGGCTGGGACGATCACGAAAGTACGAACGATAGCTGGGAAGGCGGGGCACAAAATCACCAGGGCGAAAGCGAAGGTGAATGGTCCGTGCGCAAGGCCGCTGCGATCAAGGCCTATCGCGAATGGATGCCGGTTTCGGAGGAACCCTGGGCGGCTTATGAGGTCGGCGATCTCGCTACGCTGTTCCGGCTTGAAACGCGCCTCACCGCTCGCGCCGAACAGTTTTCGATCGGCAAGATCCTTAGCGGCAAAACTGCTCCCGAAGATGCAATGGCTGCGCTGGTCGCATTCCGCGAAGGGGATTATCGCGATGGCGACCGCGAATTGCTCGGGATGCAACAACAGGCGTGGCTGGCCGACGGCCTCAAACGCTCGGCAGACGCTGGGAAGGTCTGGCAGGTTCTGGTGCAACAGGTCCTGATGGGGCGCCTCGCAAGTTCGCCGGACCTCACCGACAACCTGCCGGCAAACCTTCCCGATTATATTCGCCAGCGCATCCTTGCCGGGGCCATGGCCAGCCGCGCCGAACTGCCGCTCAACATGGATGCCTGGGATGGTTATCCCGCAGCGCGCGACCGCGTTTTTTCAGCCGCGCTGGAGGCGAATGCCAATCTGGTCAGCCTGGCAGGCGACACGCATAATGCCTGGGCTTTCGACCTCGACCGTGCAGGCGAGAAAGTGGGTGTGGAATTCGGCGGCCACTCCGTGACCTCGCCCGGCTTCGAAAGCTATCTTTCCCATCTCGCCCCGCGCGATCTGGAACGGGCGACGGTGGCCCATAATCCACAGTTGAAGTGGATGGATGGACAGCATCGTGGTTACATGGCGGTCGAACTAAGCCCTGGCAGTGCGACCAGCGAATACCGGATGCTTTCGAATGTCCGCGAAAAAGGGGCGGGCCTGGTTTCCACCAAGCGTATCGCGACTTTGGCAGGCAGCCGCACGCTTGACGTGGGTTGAGGTAACGGTCTGCGCCCGCTATCTGGCAGGATATGGCGCATATGCGGATCTTTCACACGACTACCACCACCCCGTGTATCCGGGGGCGGGGGTTCGCAGTTTAAGCGATCCGCCGCCGCCCGGTTTTGGGCGGACTGGCGTTACCTCCTGAAATCGCAATTCCTCCAAAACGCCGCTTCAAGCGCATGGCGTCCTGTGCCATGGGCTGCGTCAAGGAAACGGATGAGACGATGACGGAACTGCTCAAGATCAGCCTGCCCGATGGTTCGGTGCGCGAAATGGAAGAAGGCTCGACGCCTGCGGATGTGGCTGCGGCAATCGGGCCGGGACTTGCCAAGGCCGCCATCGCCGCGAGGGTCGACGGCGAATTGCGCGACATCAATCGCCCCTTCGAAGGCGACGCCGAACTGGCACTGGTCACTGCGCGCGACGAGGAAGACGCGCTTGAACTTGCCCGGCACGATTTCGCGCATGTGCTCGCCGAAGCGGTCCAGTCGCTCTTCCCCGGTACGCAGATTACTTTCGGCCCCGCGACAGACGATGGTTTCTATTACGATGTGAAGGCGCCCGAAACGCGTGAGCCGTTCAGCATGGACGATCTCCCGGCGATCGAGGAGGAAATGCGCCGCATCATCAAGGCAGACAAGCCGCTTAAGCGGGAAGTCTGGAGTCGCCAGCAGCTGATCGAAAAGTGGGAAGCCGAAGGCGAAGTCTTCAAGGCCGAATGGGCGAAGGAACTGCCCGAGCATGAAGAGCTGACGGTTTACTGGTCCGGCGAGGACTGGCTCGACATGTGCCGCGGACCGCATCTCGCCTCTACGGGCAAGCTGGACCCGCAGGCATTCAAGCTGATGCGGGTAGCAGGTGCATACTGGCGCGGCGATCAGAAGAACGCACAGCTGACGCGCATTTACGGGACGGGCTGGCTCAACAAGAAGCAGCTCAACCAGCATCTCGTCCGGCTGGAAGAAGCAGCCAAACGCGACCACCGCAAGCTGGGTCGCGAAATGGACCTGTTCCATCTGCAGGAAGAAGCGCACGGCAGCGTCTTCTGGCACCCTAAGGGCTATCGTATCTGGCGCGAGCTCGAAGCCTATATGCGCCGCAAGATGGACGGCGGCGGATATCGCGAGATCAAGACCCCGCAGCTCATGGACGTACGCCAGTGGGAGCAATCGGGCCACTGGGGCAAATATGCCGAGAACATGTTCGCCGTCCCCGACATGGTCCCCGAAGTGGACGACAGCGGGGCAGGTGCGCATCCCAGCGTGGCGAAAGATGCGGACTGGATGGCGATCAAGCCCATGAACTGCCCTGCTCACGTCCTTGTGTTCAAGCAGGGCATCACCTCATACCGCGACCTGCCGATCCGGCTGGGCGAGATGGGTTGCTGTCACCGCAACGAACCGCATGGCGCGCTGCACGGGCTGATGCGCGTGCGCCAGTTCACGCAGGACGATGCCCATATTTTTTGCACCGAAGGGCAGGTTGTCGAAGAGGTCCGCGCCTTCTGCAAGCTGGCGGAGGGCGTGTACCGGGACTTCGGCTTCACCTTCGCGATCAAGCTCGCGCTGCGGCCGGAAAAAAGGCTTGGTTCCGATGCGGACTGGGACAAGGCCGAGCAGGAACTGCGCGACGCCGTGGCCGAAGCGGGTATGATGAACGAGGAGTTCGGCTGGGAAGAGCTGGAAGGCGAAGGCGCATTCTACGCGCCCAAGCTCGAATGGCACCTCACCGATGCGATCGGGCGAACCTGGCAGGTGGGCACGATCCAGGGTGACCGTGTTCTGCCCGATCGCCTCGATGCAACCTATGTGGGCGAGGATGGCGAAAAACACCGCCCCGTCATGCTGCACCGCGCGATCTTCGGGTCTTATGAACGCTTCATCGGCATCCTGATCGAACACTATGCCGGCCGTCTGCCAAGCTGGCTCGCCCCCGTGCAGGCGGTTGTCGCGACCATCGTGTCCGATGCCGACGATTACGCGGGAGAAGCGGTTGGCAAGTTGAAGGCCGCCGGCATCCGCGTGGAAAGCGATCTGCGCAACGAGAAGATCAACTACAAGGTCCGCGAACACTCCTTGGCCAAGGTTCCGCACCTGCTGGTCGTCGGCAAACGTGAGGCCGAGGAGGGCACCGTTGCGGTTCGGACGCTAGGCGAGAAGGAACAGAAGGTGATGTCGCTCGACGAAGCGATTGTAATGCTTCGCGAAGAAGCGACGCCGCCGGACCTTCGCAACTGAGATGAGCGTGTGCAATGCGGACCCACCGGCGGCCGTTACGATCCTGGTCGAGACGATTGGTGGGCGTGGCGGAACCGTGACCGTTACGCATCCGGCTCGATAGGCTATGGATTTGTTCGCGGACTACACGCCGGTCCAGATTGTGGCCGCACTGTTTGCTGCGTTCGGTTCGGCCTTCGTGCGCGGGTTGACCGGATTCGGCATGGCAATCCTGATCGTGCCCGTGCTGGCGCTTGCGCTTACGCCCGTCGATGCCGTGCTGCTGACAAATTTCCTCTCGATATTCATCGGACTTTCGGAAATCCGTCGCCTTTTGCGGGATGCCGAGCGATCTGCCTGGGCGATCATCGGCCTGGTCGCGGTGACCACGCCAGTCGGGCTCTACCTGCTCAGCGTGACTACCCCGGACATCGCACGCGTGGTCATCGCTTTCATCGCGCTATCCGCTTTCGTTGCCATCCTCCTCCCGCGCCGTGATGCGGTCGAACATCATTCTGCGACCACTGGCGGGGTGGGCATATTGAGTGGCCTCATGACGGGTTATGCCGGCATGCCGGGGCCGCCCGTAGTACCCTATTACGTCGGAAGAGACATTCCGAGGAACGTGGCCAAGGCATCGATGCTGCTGATCTTCACCTGCGCTTCGTCTGCGGGGATCGCGAGCGGTGCGGCAATGGGAATGCTCGATTGGGTGCAGGCGCAGCTCGCGGTACTTCTGTTTCCGGCAGTTCTGCTCGGCAACTGGCTGGGCAACAAGGCATCTGGCCGCATTGAAGACCGAACATGGCGCATATGCGTTGGGATGGTACTGGGTGCAGCAGCTCTGGCCGCCTTATGGAAAGCCTTCGGCTAACCCGGTCAGAAAGGGAGGACTGGCCCGGCCACGATCAGCGCAAGCGCGCAGCCGCCGACCAGCGCAGTTCGTGCGATATCAAGCGTGCTGGCGAAGGAAAGGGCTTGGGCCATGCCGTGCATTTTCGACCCCAACCCCTAACAAACAGTTAAGGCGGGGGTCCCCCCACGTTATGCAGGCATCTGCTGACTGGCGCAGTGAAAGCCGCCCCCTCCGGCAAGTACGGCGTCGCCTGGCAGGCCGATGGTTGCGCGGTCAGGAAACAGGGCGCTGACCGCCTCGATCCCGGCTTCGTCATGTGGGCTGCCAAACGTCGGTACGACCACCAAGTTCGTGGTAATGGCAAAATTGGCGTAGCTTGCCGGCTCTACATGGTCGCCCGAAGTAACGAGACCGGGGGAAGGAATGCGAGCGAGCTCGACCCCGGCGGCCTCGATCCGCCGAGCTGCATCGGCATAGATTTCGGCATTGGGATCATCGCTTCCGGTTGGCTCGGGTAACGCAACCTTCCCCGGCGCAACGAACCGCGCCAGATTGTCGACATGCCCGTCAGTATGATCGTTGACGAGCCCGTCGCCCAACCAGAGCACGCGCTCAAAGCCGAGGTCGCGCTTCAACCGGTGCTCTATGTCTTCGCGAGATAGCTCCGGATTGCGGTTCGGGTTCAACAGGCACTGTTCGGTCGTGATGACAAGGCCGGTGCCATCGCCATCGATAGCTCCGCCTTCGAGAATCCAGTCGGCAAGTTCCAGTGACAACCCCGCATCCCCGGCAAGTTCGGCACCGACCGTCTGGTCTCCATCCATCAGGTACTTGCCGCCCCACCCATTGAAGCCGAAGCGACGAGCGGCGCGGGCACCGTCATCGTCTTTCAGCACCAGCGGGCCAGTGTCGCGCAGCCAGACATCGCCGTAGATACGGCGTTCCAGCTTTACGTCGGGAGTGACAAGCTGACTGGCACGCGCTTCGTTGGCCGCATCGCGCACCAGTAGCCTGACCTCCTGCCCGCTCTCGGCCACCGCATTGGCGAAAGCCGCGATCTGTTCCTGCGCGCGAGGGAGAACTTCTGGCCATTCGTCCGCATCGTGGGGAAAGCCGATCCACAACCAATCCTGCGGTGCCCATTCGGGCGGCATCATGAACCCCATGGATCGGTTCTCCGCAGCGTCAGCGTCAGCGTCAGGCGGCCGGCGCACAGCCGGCGCCGTCCTCGGCGCAATTCTCGTCACGTGTCGCCTTGAACTCGTCGCCTTCGTTCCAATTCGGCCAGCTTGTGCTGTCGGCCAACATCCGGCCGATACGATAGAACAGCGAAAGGTCGCTCATCACGCCCGACCAATCCCAGTTCGGATCGTATTCGTCCTTCGGCCCGTGGTAGCGGTTCTCGCGGTAATCGCTGGCCACGGCTGCACCAGCTTCGGTTCCGCCCTCGATCAGGTCTTCACCGCCATCGAGATACAGCATCGGCACGCCGCGTTTCGCAAACGCAAAATGGTCCGAGCGATAATAGTAACCGGCTTCCGGATTGGGGTTGGGCGTTGTGACCCGGTCGTCGTTCATCAAGGCCTTGTCGAGGAACAGGTCGAGTTGCGATTTACCCGGGCCGACAACAGTCACGTCTTTCGCTGCGCCAGCCATCAGAAAGGCATCCATATTGATCCCGCCAACGGTCTTGTTGAGCGGGAACACCGGGTTGGCCGCATAATAATCCGCGCCAAGCAAACCCGATTCTTCTGCCGTCACGGCCAGGAAGACCAGGCTTCGCGCCGCCGGTCCGGCCTTGGCGTGGGCTTCTGCCAGCGCGACGAGTGCGGCAGTACCGGTCGCATTGTCGACCGCGCCGTTGCAGATGTCATCGCCATCCGGCGCGGCAGTACACCGCCCGAGGTGATCCCAATGCGCAGTGTGCATGACATACTCGTCTTCGCGTTCGCTGCCGGGCAACATGCCGATCACGTTCTTCGACGCGAAAGTCCGGATGTCGTTGGAAAAGCTGGTCGAGGCGGTAAGACCAAGCGGAACGGGCGTGAAATCCTTCTTGCGGGCAGCCGTCATCAGCTCGTCGAGATCCTGCCCTGCGGCGGCAAGGATCTGGCGCGCCTTTTCTTTCTGCACCCAGCCGTTGACCTGTGTCATCGGGGGCGGGTTGTCGCCGCGCGAAGCATACGCCTGTGGGCCGGACCAGCTGCTTTCGACCACGTTCCAGCCATAGCTGGCCGGTTCGGTATCGTGGATGATGATCGCCCCTGCCGCGCCCTGGCGGCCAGCTTCTTCATATTTATAGGTCCAGCGGCCGTAATAGGTCATCGCCTTGCCGTTGAAGGGCCCATCGAGGGTTTCGGTGCCATAATCGGGATCGTTAACGAGGATGACCGCGGTCTTCCCGGTCATGTCCAGCCCTTCGTAGTCGTTCCATCCCTTCTCGGGCGCATTGACGCCGTATCCGACGAAAACGAGCTCGCTGTCTTCAAGGCTTGTATCGGCATCTTCGCGGTAGGAAACGCCCACCCAATCCGTGCTGTAGGCAAGCTGCATGTCGCCACCTTCTCCGCCGGAAATCGTCAGCGGCGCGTAGTCCCTGCCCGTGATTTCCACCAGGGGAACGTCCTGCACCCAACTACCGTTATTGCCCGGCTGGAGGCCTGCCTTCTCGAACTCCTCGATCAGATAGGCGACAGTCTTCTCCTCGCCGGCAGTGCCGGGCGCGCGACCTTCGAATTCGTCGGAGGAAAGGCGTTCGGTCACGCGCTTCATCGTCTCTTCGGAAATGGTGCCATCGGCGACATCGGGCAGGTCGAGCGCATCCGCCCCGGTATCGACAGAGCCGAGATCCTGGCACGCGGTGAGCAACAGAGCCGAACAAGCGGCAAGGGCTATGCGTTTCATGAAGGTTGTCCTCTCAGGTGTCGTTGCAATTGAGGGCGCTTCTAGTCGCGGCGGAAGGGAAAGGGCAAGCTTGCACGTCTGGCCGGGTGGCGGCAGTGATGCTGGCAATGGCAGCCGACTGGACATCTGCGCTCGATCGCGCACGGGCCCATGCGCCCTTCCTGGCCCGCGCACTCGAGCGACGGCCGCAGCTTGCCGAACTGCTTGCGGCGGGCGATGGCGAGGAGGCGCTGCTTGCCGCCAAAAAGGTGGAAGCAGCCGACGTTGCGACTGCGCTCCGCCGCGAACGCTGGCCCTGGTGCTGGCCGTGGGCGACCTTGCGGGTGCATTCGATCTCGACAAGGTGATGCGGGAGCTTTCGACGCTGGCCGACCGCGCCCTCCATTCCGCGATCGACGCGGCGATCGAGCGACGCGTACCGGATGCACAGCCTGCCGGAATGATCGGCCTTGCGCTGGGCAAGCACGGGGCGGGGGAATTGAACTATTCTTCCGACATCGATCCGATCCTGATTTACGATCCCGAGACGCTGCCCCGGCGCGAGCGGGATGAGCCGGGAGAGGCGGCGCAGCGCTATGCGCGCGAAGTCGTTCGGCTTCTTTCCGAAGTGACAAGCGAAGGCTATGTTTTCCGTGTCGACCTGAGGCTGCGACCGGCATCCGAAGTCAGCCCGCTGGCGATCCCTCTCGATGCCGCGATCACGCATTACGAAAGTTCGGCGCTCGCCTGGGAGCGCGCAGCCTATATCCGTGCGCGCGCCAGTTCGGGGGACATTGCCGCGGGAGAAGCCTTTCTGGATCATATCCGTCCGTTCGTCTGGCGGCGCAGTCTCGATTTCGGGGCCATTGACGAGGTCCGCCGGCTGACACATCGGATCCGCGAACAGCAGAGCGGCCCTCGCACACCGGAACCGGGTTACAATCTCAAGCTCGGACGCGGGGGCATCCGCGAGATCGAATTTTTTGCCCAGACACACCAATTGATACACGGTGGTCGCGACCCTTCGCTCAGGGTGCGCGGTACACGCGCGGCGCTGGATGCGCTTGCCGCAACGGGACGCATCTCGCAGCAGGACGCCGTTGCACTCGGCGAAAGCTACGATGGTCTGCGGACTATAGAGCACCGGCTACAAATGGTCGGCGACCAGCAGACCCACTCCCTACCTGCCGGGGAGGCTCTCGATAACATTGCGCGCCTTCATGGACTGGTCGATGGAGCGGCCCTGATCGATCATGTCCGGGCTCTTGCTCATCCCGTCGCCGAACGCTTCGACGCGCTTCTGGACGAAGACCGTATTTCGGTGCCTTCCAGCGCCCCGCACGTCGTGGCAGAGGATGAGGGAACTGCCGAACCTTCGGGCCAGCTCGTCGCGCGGGTATCGGAATGGACACAGGGAAAATACGCCGCGCTGCGCAGCACGGCAGCGCTCGGTGCTTTCGAATCGATCCGGCCCGAACTGGTAGCCTCGATCGCGGCCTCTCCCGATCCGGACGCTGCCGTTGCCAGATGGGAAGATCTGATTGCCCGTCTGCCAAGTGCCATCAACTTGTTCCGCTTGCTTGAAGCGCGTCCCGGCCTGTTCGCGTTAATTGCCGATTGCCTCACCCTTGCTCCTCCCATGGCCGACGAACTGTCGCGACGACCCGACCTGCTCGATGCTTTGATCGACCGCACGGCTCTCGATCTTCCCGGCGACATCGACGCGCTCGCCGCACGGATGGGGCGGCGCGATCGGGGTGACGACTACGAAACGCGCCTGGATCGCCTACGCATTGTTACCGGGGAAACGCGATTTGCCTTGGGTGTGCAGCTGATCGAAGCTGCGCATGATCCGCTGGCCATAGCTGCCGGTCTTTCCCGTACTGCGGAGGCGGCGCTGAAAGTTGCGCTCGAAGCGGCGGAAGAGGAATTCGCTTCGAGGCATGGCAGGATTGCGGGAGGCGAGCTGGTCATACTCGGTCTGGGCAGGCTGGGCGGGGGCGTCCTCACCCATGCTTCCGACCTCGACATAATCTATCTGTTCACGGGCACGCACGAAACCGAATCCGATGGCCAGCGTCCGCTGGGCGCTACTCTCTACTTCAATCGACTTGCGCAGCGCGTGACGGCAGCGCTCAGTGTGCCGACCGCACAGGGCGCGCTGTACGAAGTCGATACGCGGCTCAGGCCCCAGGGCAATCAGGGGCCGTTGGCGGTCAGCATCGACAGTTTCGCCCGCTACCAGCGCGAAGACGCCTGGACCTGGGAGCATATGGCCCTCACCCGGGCACGCGTGCTCGTGGGTAGCGAAGCTGCGCGGGCTGAGGTCGCAGACGTCGTGACGTCAATTCTGCAGAAAGATCGGGACAGCGGGAAGTTGCGCGATGCCGTTCTCAAGATGCGCGGCGAAATGGCGGCGCACAAGAAGTCCAAGGGACCGCTCGATGCCAAACTGCTGCGCGGCGGGCTCGTCGATATCGAATTTCTCGTCCACTATCTCCAGCTTAGATACGGCGACGCGCTGACGCCCGATTTGAGTGACGCCATTGCCCGGCTGGAGGACGCAGGCCATCTGCCTGCGACGATCGCCAATGCGCACGGCTTGATGACCAGACTGCTCGTAGGTACCCGACTTCTTGCGCCCGATCTGACCCGGCCGAATGCCGCGGCTGCCGCGATCCTCGCCCGGCAAAGCGGATGTGAGGACTACGATTGCCTGATCGAGCGCTTGCAGGCCGCGCGATCTGACGTCTCGAAGGCGTGGCAGGATATTTTCGGAGAAGGACTGGAGTTGGACGCATGACAAAGACCTATGGTGAAGGCGATGCCTTTCCCGACTTTTCGATGGAGACGCCTGACGGCGGCACGGTGACGAAGGCCGACCTTGCGGGCGGAAAGGCGGTGATCTTCTTCTATCCCAAGGACAATACGCCCGGCTGTACGACAGAGGCGAAGGATTTCACCGCGTTGAAGCCCGAGTTCGAAAAAGCAGACGTGCGACTTCTCGGGGTCAGCAAGGACTCGGCGAAGAAGCACCAGAATTTCATCGCCAAGCACGACCTTGACGTCGAGCTGGCAACGGATGCCGATGAAGCCGGTTTGTCGGACGAATTGGGCGTATGGACCGAGAAGAAAATGTACGGCAAAACCTTCATGGGTATGGTCCGTTCGACCTTTCTTGTCGGAGCGGACGGCACGATCTTGCGCGTCTGGCCCAAAGTGAAGGTGAAGGGGCACGCCGAGGAAGTGCTCGAGGCTGCCCGCTCGGCATGACGTCGCAACGTCGCACTGTTGCATCTGCAATCCGCAGTGCCTTGCTGACCGGCGATGCGAGGGCAAAGGTTTTTGCCGCAAGACAGGTCGCGCGCGACTGGCGCCGTGGGCAGCTCGACTTTGCGTTCGATGTCGCGATGCCCAACCGGCCTGCGTGGCCGGCCGATCTCCAGCTTTTGCCGCCAGCCCAGATGCCGAGGCGCGGCAAGATGGGCTCGCTCAAGAACCGCCTCGCGCTGTGGCATGCGCTCGCTCATATCGAATTTGTCGCCATCGACCTTGCGCTCGACATGGCCGGGCGTTTCGGCGAATCGATGGGAGAAAGATTCGTTTCCGACTTTCTATCGGTAGCAGCAGACGAGGCGATGCATTTCGCCCTGATTGCTCGAAAGCTCGATTCGCTGGGTAGCTGCTACGGGTCGTTGCCTGTGCACGACGGGTTGTGGTCGGCCGCTCAGGATACGGCGCATGATGTCTCGGCCCGGCTTGCGATCGTTCCCATGGTACTGGAAGCGCGCGGTCTCGACGTGACGCCTGCAACCCTTGAGCGGGTTCGTGCGCAAGGTGATGAAAACGGGGCGAAAATTCTCCAACGAATCCTTGACGACGAAATCCGCCACGTAGCCTTCGGTTCAAAGCATTTTCATGCGGTCTGCACCGCGCGAGCCGACAACCCGCGGGAAACATGGCGAAATCTTGTCGAAAAACATTTCAGGGGAGGCGTGAAAGGGCCGTTCAACGACTCAGCGCGTTTCGCAGGCGGTCTGCCGCGCTCATACTACGAGCCACTTGTTTGATTAACCTTTCCGGTCATAACCCATACTCACGAGACGCCGGGGGGTTCCGGCAGTGACAGAAAATATCGGCAGGAGCAGCACGGGACGCCGCTTTTGCCAGGGATCGTAAAGGCGCGCAAAGCGCCAGATGGACGGGTTTTAGCATGATCAACAAGCTCAATAAGCTTGCTCTTGCAGCAGTGGCAGCCTTCGGCATCGCAGCAACTCCGGCACAGGCCAATGAAACCAATACCGCAGCCGCGGTCGGTGCCATTGACATGAGCAAGGTCGCCGCCCCTGCGCAGGAAGGTGACGATGCCCAGTTCCAGCAGCTCTTCGCGAAATGGGACGAACTCGACCGTGCGGCCTCGCCTGCACTTCGGGTTTCGGTTCCGTCGCGGATGCCTCTCGACAATGCGCGCCTCTCCAGTGACTACGGAATGCGTACGCATCCGGTTCTGGGTGGCCTGCGCAGCCACAAGGGTGTCGATCTTTCGGCTCCCACAGGTACGCCGATCTATGCCACGGCCGACGGCTACGTAAGCAAGGCCGAATGGTTCTCCAGCTACGGTAAGTATGTTTCGATCGAACACGGTGCCAACCTCCAGACCCGTTTCGCGCACATGTCACGCATTGCGGTCGATGCGGGAACCCGCGTGAAGAAAGGCCAGCTGATCGGTTATGTCGGTTCGACCGGCCGTTCGACCGGTCCCCACCTTCATTATGAAGTCCGCATCGATGGCAAGGCCGTGAACCCGGTTCCCTACATGGTCGAATCGGAAGCGCAGCGCGCGTTTGCACTTGCCACCGGCCAAGGCGGTCAGGGCGGCGGCGACGACGAATAAGTCCTTCGCTTAGCCCCTTGGGGCAGCGCGAAAGAGGCGGCGGGAGCGATCCTGCCGCCTTTTTTCTTGCCCGCAGCCATGGGTAAGGTAGGTTTCTAATGGAAACCGGACGAGTCTGCGCAAGATGCGGAACGCCGGAAGAGGAGAGAGACCGAAATGCACCCCATCACGCACGCCCAAACCCGACCGGACCATCCCGCGATCATCATGGCTGGCAGCGGCGAGACCGTGACCTTCGGCGAGATGGATTCCTATGCCAATCGCTTCGCGCATCTCCTTCGCGCGCGCGGACTGGGTAGCGGCGACCATTTCGCCGTTCTGATGGAGAACAACCCGCATTATCTGCAGGTGGTCTGGGGGTCGCAGCGCGCCGGTACGATGATGGTACCGATCTCGACCCGCCTTACCGCATCCGAAATCTGTTACATTCTCAAGGATGCGGGGGCGAAGTTTCTTCTGACGACGGCTAAATTTGCCGAGGTCATAGAGGGTATCCGCGCGGACTGTGCCGACCTGCCCTTGCTGATCGTAGGCGGAAACGGCGATGAAGATTACGAGGCCGCGCTGGCTGCCCAGCCCGCAGAGCCCATCGCCGATCAGGCACCAGGGCAATACATGCTCTATTCCTCGGGCACTACCGGGCGGCCTAAGGGGGTCAAACCGGCACCGCCTGCCGATGACGACATCCTTGCGACCAACCCGCTTGTCGCACTGGCGATGATGGGGGCGGGCATGCCTGCGGATGGATCCATGGTCTATCTATCCCCTGCGCCGCTGTATCATGCCGCACCGTTGGGATGGGGCACGACCGCGCAGCGTCTCGGGGGCACTGTGGTCGTAATGGAAAAGTTCGATCCCGAGCACGCGCTGGAGACGATCGAGAAATACAAGATCACCGACAGCCAGTGGGTGCCGACACATTTCGTGCGTATGCTCAAGCTCGATCCCGCGCTGCGGACCCGGTATGACTTGTCGAGCCACCAGCGTGCGCTTCACGCCGCGGCGCCCTGTCCGGTGCCGATCAAACGCGAGATGATCGAATGGTGGGGGCCGATCATCAACGAATATTACGCCGGTTCGGAAGGGATCGGCATGACGCTGATCAAGGCCAAAGACTGGCTCGACCATCCCGGAAGCGTCGGCCGCGCGATCCACGGGACGCTGCATGTCTGTGACGAGAATGGGGAAGAATTGCCCGCAGGGCAGGACGGGCTGCTATTCTTCGAAAACGACCTCATCCCGACCTATCACAACGATCCCGAAAAAACGCGCGAGGCGATGCACCCGAAGGGGTGGATGACACTTGGCGACATCGGCCATGTCGATGACGATGGCTACCTCTATCTCACCGATCGCAAGAGCCACATGATCATATCCGGCGGGGTGAACATCTACCCGCAGGAGATCGAGAACCTGCTCGTTACCCATGACAAGGTCATGGATGCAGCCGTGATTGGCGCACCCTGTCCCGACTTCGGCGAAAAGGTAGTCGCCGTGGTGCAACCGATGGACATGGGCGATGCGGGCGATGCATTGGAGGCAGAGCTACGCGATTACCTCGCCCCCAATCTCGCCAAGATAAAGATGCCCAAGCTGTTCGATTTTCGCGCCGATCTGCCACGCGAGGCTAACGGCAAGCTCTACAAGCGCGAACTGCGCGACGAATACGAGAAAACGGCCGAACAGCAGACGGAGCAGGCGTGATGGCAACTTCGGCGAAACCGGTGCTGGATGCCGACACAGCCCGCCAGATCATCGATCCGGCAAGCTATGCGTCATGGGACCCGTTGCTGGACACCTTCGACCGGCTTCGCGATGAGAATCCCGTGGCCTGGGTCGAGCCTGCCCGTGATGCTGTCCACCCGCCCTTCTGGCTGGTTACGCGCTACGACGACGTGATGCGCATGTCGAAGGACAATGCGACATTTCTGAATAACCCGCACACGGTCGTTTTCAGCCTCACCGAAGGGATCGAGTTCGCGAAGGCGATGACCAACGGAAGCGAGCATCTGGTCGCCAGCCTGGTCACATTCGATGGCGATACCCATCGCAAGTATCGCAAGCTGACGCAGGACTGGTTCATGCCCAAGAACCTGCGCACTGTGGAAGACGAGATCCGCGGTATCGCGCATGGGGCGGTCGACCGTCTTCTGGAAGGGGGTGCCGAAGCGGATTTCGTGAAGACGGTATCCGCACCCTATCCACTCCATGTCGTCATGCAGATCATGGGCGTCCCCGAAGAGGACGAGCCGCGAATGCTCATGCTGACCCAGCAGCTGTTCGGCGGACAGGACGACGATCTCAACCAGTCGGGCATGAAGGACCTGCCGCCGGAAGCCATCACGCAACTTGTCGCAGGAGCCGTCGCCGATTTCGAAGCCTATTTCGCCCGCCTCACCGCCGAGCGGAGGGCCAATCCGACGAACGATGTCGCCAGCACCATCGCGAATGCCGTGATTGACGGCGAACCGCTGAACGACCGCGACATGATGGGGTGTTACATCATCCTCGCCGCAGCGGGCCATGATACGACGAGTGCCAGCACGGCGGGTGCGATGCTCGCGCTCGCACAGGATCCGGAACAATGGGTAAGGGTGAAGGCGGATCGATCGCTGCTGCCCGGTATCGTGGAAGAAGCAATCCGCTGGACCACGCCCGTCCAGCACTTCATGCGCACGGCGGCAGAAGATACAGAGGTCGGCGGACAGGCCATAGCGAAGGGTGACTGGTTGATGATGAATTATGTCGCCGCCAACCACGATCCGGCACATTTTGACGATCCACGCAGGTTCGACGCCGCGCGTAGCCCGAACAGGCATCTCGCCTTCGGGGCGGGCGCGCACCAGTGCCTCGGACTGCATCTCGCCAGGCTCGAAATGCGGATCCTGTTCGAGACACTGCTCGACCGTATCGAGACTGTCGAACTGGCAGGTGAACCGGCGCGGTCGAGATCGACGTTCGTCGGCGGACTGAAAGCGCTACCGTTGAGAATCGTCGCTGCCTGAAATCATTGTGCCTGGCCACCGGGATGTCAGGGAGGACCCTCAAGAACCGAACTCGGTTCGTCGCATATTCCTACGGTTTTTCATGCGGATCTGCTAGGTGATCCACATGACTACAACAGTAGGACGATGCACTTTCGGCTAGCGCCGGAGGCCTCGATTTCCTACGCCTGTGAAAGGGGGGTGGGATGACATTGCTGGAACCCTATAACGCACCTTTTGCGGTAGCCTTGCTGCTGATGGTGGTGATGCTGGCAATTCAGTTGCTCGGCGTGCTCGACATCGATTTCGATCTCGACGCCGATGGCGACGGAGCCATCGGGGCCGGACCGGTTGATGGGCTGCTTACTTTACTGGGCCTGGGACGTGTCCCGCTGACAGTTTGGCTTGTCGTGTTCCTGTTCCTCTTTGCGGCTCTCGGCCTTTCCATCCAGGAGCTGGCGCTCAGCCTGACTGGCGGAGCGCTCGACGCGTGGCTGGCTGGTATCCTCGCGGGTGCGGTGGCGGTGCCGGTAACAGCGGTCGTCGCACGCCCGCTGGGCCGCATCCTGCCACAAGACGAAACCAGCGCAGTCGGTGTCGATACGCTGGTTGGACGCCGCGCCACCATTACCGACGGTATTGCGCGGCAAGGCTTTCCTGCCCGGGCGCGGGTCCGAGATATGCACGGCCAAACCCATTACGTCATGGTGGAGCCCCATGAAACCGCGTCCGAAATCCATGCCGGCGACGAGGTTCTGCTCGTCCGCCGCGATAACAACACATTCTTTGGCACAGCCCTGGCCGAGCGCCGCCTGTCGCCTGCGCAATCTTGAGAAGGAGGCAAAATGGACGTCCTATCCAACACACTGGTCCTGATCGTGGCTGGCATCGTGGCCGTGCTCACCCTGGGCCTGTTCCTGGCGAAACTGTATCGTCGTGCGTCCAAGGAAGTCGCCTTCGTCAGGACGGGCGTGGGGGGCGAAAAGGTTGTGATGAACGGTGGTGCACTGGTGCTGCCGGTCTTCCACGAAACCATGCCGGTCAACATGAACACGCTGGTACTCAGCGTCGTACGCCGCGACGGCGAGGCGCTGATCACGCTCGACCGCTTGCGGATCGACGTGAAAGCGGAATTCTATGTCCGCGTTAAGCCCGATAGCGAAGCGATCGCGATGGCTGCGCAGACGCTCGGCCAGCGCACGATGCAGCCCGAGATGCTGAAAGACCTTGTCGAGGGCAAGTTCGTTGATGCGCTGCGCTCGGTTGCAGCTGGGATGACGATGAACGAATTGCACGAACAGCGTGCCGATTTCGTCCAGAAGGTGCAGCAGGTTTCGTCCAACGATCTGGCGATGAACGGACTCGAGCTGGAGTCCGTTTCACTGACCGGTCTCGACCAGACGAGCATCGAACACTTCAACGCCAACAATGCCTTCGACGCCGAGGGTCTCACGAAGCTGACCGAGCAGATCGAGGCGCGCAAGAAACTGCGCAACGATATCGAGCAGGACACGCGCGTGCAGATGGAGACAAAGAACCTCGAAGCCGATGCCCGCAGCTTCGAGATCGGGCGCGACAAGGAATATGCCCGCCTCCAGCAGGAACGAGAGGTGGAGATCCGCCGCGCCGCGCAATCTTCGGAAATCGCACGCGAGCAGGCTGAGCGTAGCCGCGAAGCCGATGCCGCGCGGATCGAGGCGAAGAAGCAGGTGGATGCGCAGCAAATCGAGGCCGACCGTCTTGTCGAAGAGGCCCGGATCGACCAGCAGCGCGCGCTCGAAATCGCCCGGCAGGAACAGCAGATCGCGGTCCAGAACAAGAGCCGCGAGGAAAGCCAGGCCAAGGCCAATGCCGACGAGGCACGTGCCAAGGCGGTCGCTGCGGAAGAACAGGTGGCCACCAGCCGCGAGACCGAGATCGCCGAGCGCCAGAAGCGCATCGAACTGATCGAAGCCTCGAAGCAGGCCGAGCGTGACGCGATCAAGATCCGGGTCGATGCCGAGGCGGAGAAGGATGCGGCCCAGAACCGCGCCGAAGCCGCCCGCCGCGAAGCTGAGGGCGAGGCCGAGGCCGAGAAGCTGCGCGCCGAAGCCGCGCGCGTGCGCTTCGAAGTCGAGGCTGCGGGCCAGCGCGCCATCAATGAGGCGGCGAACATCCTCTCGATGGAGCAGATCAGCCTGCAGACGAAACTCGCTCTGCTGAAGGTCCTCCCCGAAGTCATCCGCGAGAGCGCCAAGCCGATGGAGGCGATCGATACGATCAAGATCGTCCAGGTCGACGGGCTCACCAATGGTGGCGGAAAGGGGCAGGGCGGCTGTTACTGGGAACCGGTGGCGGCGGCGCTGGCTCGCAAATCAGGCCAGCCGGTCAAAATCACCATGAGCCGCACCGAGGTTTTCCACGGCACCGGCCCTACTTCAGGCACCCAAATTACGGTGAAGATGGGAGTCACCAACGCTGGAAAGATCACAGCAGCGGAAGCCCATTTGGTCTTTGAAGCCGGAGCGTTCCCCGGATCGCCGGTCCCTTCCGGTTGCCGTACAATATTCGGTCCCTACGATATTCCCAACGCCTATATAGAAGGGCTTGATGTTGTCATCAACAGCCAGAAGTCGGCTG
>CATMNW010000004.1 GCA_950071875.1 uncultured Erythrobacteraceae bacterium
TGTAAGCGCCACGCCGCTCCCCTCGTGCGGCGCATGAGGTGAATGTGCCAAGAATCCCCCTGATCGCGAGAGACGGAGGGTCGGGGTGGGATCAGACGGCAAAATGGACGCCCATTTGGACGTCCCAACTACTGGCTACGCAGGCCGGGTCGAGGTTCTGGAAGGTCCGACGGGCCGGCGGGTTCGCTCGGAGGCCGACAAAGCGCGGATTGCTGCCGAGAGCCTGATGCCGGGGATGCAGGTGGCGGCGGTCGCACGCAAGCATGGCGTGACCCGCTGGCAGGTTTACGATTGGCGGCGTCGCCTTCGACAGGGACGGCTGGCGCTGCCGGAAAGTATGGCGCCGATGTTCGCGCCGCTGCTGGTGGACGAAACATCGGCGCCCCAGCGGACGATGCGGTCTCCGAAATCGCCGCCGGCGAAGGTGGAGATCGTGATCGACGACATGGTGATCCGGACGTCGGTTGACCTCGAGCACCTGCCGCAGGTGATCCGTGCGGTGCGGGCCTCGCGATGATTGCACCGGGCGCCGATCTGAAGATCTACATGGCGACCCGTCCGGTCGACTTCCGGCGCGGCCTGGACGGGCTGGCGGCGGCGGCGCAGGAGATGCTCGACCTCGATCCATTTGTCGGCGCCGCCTTCGTCTTTCGAGCCAAGAGGGCTGACCGGATCAAGATTCTGGTCTGGGATGGCACTGGACTTGTGCTTATTTACAAGCGGCTCGAAGGTTCGAAGTTCGTCTGGCCGCAGGTTCGCAACGGCGTGATGCGCATATCACCGGCGATGTTCGCGGCCTTGTTCGAAGGGCTGGACTGGCGACTGGTTCGCCGCGAGAGGGTGCGGCGCCCGCAGCTTGCAGGATGAGTGTGGCACAGTGACTCAGGCGCGTTGATCCGGTGGCGCTATTGATGCTCATGTGCTTGATTTAGCGCATGAATCTGATGGTGCTCCAGGAAGAGAACGAGCATTTGAAGGTGCTCCTCGCCGAGGCGCAAGCCGCTTTGGCCGCATCCGAAGAGGCGCGTCGTGGCCTGGAGGCCATCGTCGGTCAGCTGAACCACGAGAAGTTCGGAGCCAAGTCCGAAAAGCTGCATCCCGATCAATACCACCTGCCGCTCGAAGACGTGGCGATCGCGCAGGGCGTGCTCGATGCCGCGCAGGAAAAGGCACAACGGATCATCCAGGGCCGTTCGGACGGCACATCCGGTTCTGGCCGGCGCAACCGCGGCCACTTGCCTGCCCATCTGCCGCGGGTGGAGCGGATCATCGAACCCGAGAGCACGCTGTGCCCGTGCGGCTGCGGCGAGATGGCCAGGATCGGCGAGGACGTGAGTGAACGGTTGGACGTGGTTCCTGCACAGTTGCGCGTTCTGGTCACGCGCCGCCCGAAATACGCTTGCCGTCGCTGCTCGGGCGCGGTCGTGCAGGCGCATGCGCCCGAGCATGTGGTGCCTGGCGGTCTGCCGACCGAGGCGCTGATCGCCCAGGTCATCGTCGCCAAGTTCGGCGATCATTTGCCGTTCTACCGGCAGGCCGAGATCTACGCTCGGCAGGGCATCCAGCTGGATCGCGCGACACTGGGCAATTGGGCTGGCCGGGCCTGCTTCCATCTCAAGCCCGTCGCCAGTCACATGAGCTGGCATCTGGCTGGCGCGGATCGTCTGTTCATGGACGAGACCACGGCGCCGGTGCTCGACCCCGGGCGCGGCAAGGTCAAGAAGGGCTTCTTCTGGGCGATCGCTTGCGATGATCGGGGCCATGGTGGCCAAGGCCCGCCCATCGTGCTGTTCCACTATGCGCCGGGGCGCGGCGGCGAGCATGCCGAACGTTTCCTCCAAGGCTTCGGCGGAGAGTTCCTGCAGGTTGACGCCTATGAGGGCTATGATCGGCTGACGCGCCTGGAACGGCTGCAAGGACCGTGGAAACTCGTCCATTGCTGGGCTCATCTGCGCCGACGTTTTGTGAAGCTGGCACGCAACACCAAGTCCCCGATCGCCGAAGCCGCCGTGCGCCAGATCGCTACGCTCTACGCCGTCGAAGCGACGGTGCGCGGCATGACGCCACAAGCCCGGCTCGCCGCTCGACAACAGCACTCCTCCCCGATCATCGCCGCCTTGAAGCCGTGGTTTGAAAAGCAACTGTCGATGATCTCCTCGGGCTCAAAGCTGGCCGAAGACATTCGCTATGGTCTTGCCCATTGGGAAGGGCTCACCCGCTTCCTGGACGATGGCCGGCTCGAGCTCGACACCAACCCGGTCGAAAACGCCATCCGCCCGATATGCCTGACCAGAAAGAATGCCCTGTTTGCTGGCCATGAGGTCGGGGCCGAAAACTGGGCGCTGCTCTCATCCGTCGTGGCCACCTGCAAGCTCAACGACGTCAATCCCGTTGCCTACCTCGCCGAAACCCTCGACGCCATCATCAACGGCCATCCGCAGAGCCAGATCGAGGAACTCATGCCTTGGCGATTCCGGAAAACTTCAAGCCCAAATCCGTAGGCGATCGGCGAGGCGCTTACACATAACTCCGAGCTTCAGCTCGATATACCGGACCGCTTTTTCTTCGATTTCGAGGAGGGCGGTGCGACGTTCGGCATCTATGCGGGCCACAGCGCTGTCGCCGCCAATAGCGTCCAGCTTGTCGGCCGCTCGCGTCTGTCGGACAAGCTGTTGCTGTATCGCTTCGTCAAGATCCCGAAGCCGTTGCTCGCTTTCAGCCTTCTCGATCACAATACCATTAAAGTCGAGAGAATCCAAAATCGAACACGCCTGGACGATTCCCTCTACCGCAAGTTCAGCCGACAATTGCTCCTCAAGTTCGGTGAGGGTAGCGCGCAGACGATCCCTGTTCCGCAACAGTTCGTCGCGTTCCACGACTCCGGCTAGAGTTCTTACGCCAAAGGCGCTCAAGACCTCGTTCTTGCGGCGCTCATGCGCCGCGATTTCGGCGTCGAGGGTTTCGCGGGCAATAAACGCGAAAGGGCAGCGCCTGTGAAGGCAGGCACCGGAACGCCATCGCGCGAAGAGGCATTCGCATGCTGCAGAAACTCCTGATCGCCTGGATTGTGGCGGCGGCATTTTCTTCTGCCGTCGCGGAGGAAGCCATGCAGGGCGCGAATGCATCGCCGGTCGGAACCTATCTGTGGCTTTCCGGGCCCGAAAAGCCGCCGTCGGATGCCGATTGCGGCGATCTGGTCGAGCGGGTGAAGCCGAGCATGGAAAAGGCCGAAATGTCGCTTTGGGGCAGGCTTCCGGAGAACGATCCAGCGGCGGAGTCCTTCTTCCTCTTTCTGTCCGAGACCCGGATGGAGCCGACCTACGCAGCGGAAGGCGACTATGATTTCGGCGACGTGGAGCTTGGAGCGACCCGCAACGGGATCACGCCGTTCACCATCGTGCCGGACGACCACCGCGACATGAAGCTAGAGGGCGTGATCACTTCCGAGCCGGGCGTCGGACGCTTGCCGTGACTATCCACGGAATCCCTCTCGATGGCGGCACGCACGACCGGACTACCTGGTTTTGCCGCTTCGGGGACACAGGAATCGAAACCTAGTCCGGATGCATGGTGATTTGCCGAGGCAGATCAGATAGATCTTCACCAGCATGGCCGTAACGAACATGAGGCCCGCTCCGGCGGCCAGTCCAAGAAGCTCGCAACTCCTTGGAATCATCCAAACCCCGGCTACTCAACCTCTTTCGAAACGGCCTCTTAGGAGAGGCAGTATTCTTGGGTCTACCCGTCGTAATCGCGGAGATGAAGGCGCGTATAGTAGCCGCGCGTCACGAAACGGGGGTCTCGCAATAGGCTTTCCAGAGGTCCTGCTTCCAGTCGAATGGTAACGTGGCATGCACCTGAAATCGATAGTCTCCGAACCCTACATAAGCAGGCGCCGCACAGCGAATCCGAGCATGGTGACTGCTTCTGTCATAAAAGGTCATCGCGCCTGTTGCGTTGATTTTAGCGAGGCCGATCGAGACGTCGAAATCGTAGCCGCTTTCCTCGGGTACCCGGACACCGATCACGCTCATCTGGATAGAAGTCTGGTCAGGAAAATGCGCAGTGTAGAACACGCGGGGTTCGGATTGGGCCGCGCCCACTAGCATCACGCCTGCGACTACCACGACGGCACGCATAATCTCCTCCCAAGAGAACCTCCATACAGTAGCATCATTGCTGCCACTTTGCGAACATGAAGTGACTTTACGCGTACGGCAGAGCGTTCACTTTTGCGTTCGTTTGCTTGACATCTGCAACGAACAAGTGTGGGAACAACTTATGGTCAGCGGTTCGTCCAGATTCGGCATGGTGCTGCGCGCGTTCATCGCGGGCATGTTCCTGCTCAGCGGAATCGGGTGAAGCTATTTTCTGATGAGGCTTGCGAGGAATTCGTCGTCCCAGGCGGCGACTTTTCGTCGAAGTCGGATTGAGTCCTTGCTGTTGGCGCGTCGGATGAGGTTGAGGGCGATGTGCTTGATCGTGGTGAAGTTTGCCGGTGCGTGATCGGTTCGCAGGCGGCATTCATCGTCGCGGAAGACCATGTCCATGACCCAGTGCAGGGCATTCTCGACGGCCCAGTGATCGCGCACGACGGCCGCCATCTCGCTGGCCGGCAGCGTGAGCGAGGTAATGAAGAAGCGGGTCTCGGTTTCGATCCTGTCCTTCAGTTCGCGCCTGCTGTCGACGACGACGACGCCCTTGAGGCCCGGCCAGCCATGGCGCTCCTGCAGCCATGCCACGTCATGGATGACGGTGGTGGTTCTAGTCTCGATGCGGCCGTGGTCGGCATCGACGCTCGGGGCGGCCGCGGTGACGGTCGTGTCCTTGAAGGACCTGGCCTTCTGCTCCCTGACGAAGAGTTCGACATCCTCGCGCAGCGATCCTTGATTGCCCTTGAGGGCAAGGACATAGTCGGCTCGCCGGTCGATGATCTTGCGGGCGACGTCGCGCTGGCAGCCGATCGCGTCGATGGTGACGATGGCGCCCTCGATGGCGAGCATGTCCAACAGCTTGGGGATGGCGACGATCTCGTTGGCCTTGTCGGCCACTTTGACCTGGGCGAGCACGAGGCGCTGGCGCGCGGCGAAGGCCGAGACCATGTGGACCGGCGCCTTGGCGCCTTTCGAGCGGCGCAGGGTCTTGCCATCGATCGCGACGACGTCGGCCGCGACGCCGGTCTGGGAAGAGACCCAGGTGGCAAAGCAGCGCTGGAACTGCTCGGCATCGAGGCTGGCTAGGATGTCGCCCAGATGATCGTGCGCGGGCGTGCCGTCCGCAAAGGGCCGGAACCGCCGCAGCAATCCGAGCTTGTCGCCCGTGAAGAAACCGGTTTTGTCAGGCGACGCGTATGTGTCCTGCGCTGCTCCGGAACAGAAGGGCGGCGAGGATCAGCAACAAGAGCTTCCTGAACCATGCCAGGAGGAGCCTGAGGTTGTGGCCGATGGCACCGAGCAGGACGTTGATGACGTCTCCGTTGGCGCCTTTGAGGGCGTTTCGTTCGAGATGGCCGTCCTGCTTCATATGGCCGATGACCGGCTCGATCGCATTTCGTCGTCGCAGTTCGCACCTGATGGTGGGCGAGACGACGCCGCGCGTGTTGGAGACATGGACCTCCAGTCCCTCGCGATTGACCCCATAGCCGCGATAGCCGCGGTCGACATAGGCGCGGGCGGGCTTCCTTCCGGTGACGCGGGCGACCCGGTCGAGCTGATTGCCGAGCGTGTGGCCGTCATAGGGATTGCCGGGCAGCGACAAGGCGCCGAGCACGAACTGGCCGCCCTTGCAGCGCTCGTTGGTGGTCGCGAGAGAGGCCTTCACCCCGAACTCGTATCGGGTGCGCGCCTTGCCCTTGCCGATGCATTCGACCTCCGGGGCATGGAAGGCAGAGAGCTTCTGGGTGTCACCGGGCTTCTGGCCATGGATCGTCCGGGCCCGCTCCAGGACGTTCTCGAGAGTATTCATCCGCACCGGGTCGCCGGCGATCTTGCGCTCGATGTCGCGGATCGCCTGCCCGCTGGGCTACGGCGTGCCGCATAGCGTTCCTGCTCCGCTCAACCTTAGCGTACATTTTCGCACTGCTCTTGTTCCGACCCCAAGAAGGGATCCTGAGTACCAGTCCACAGCTCCAGGCCGCCATTGTGGTCGAATCTGGCGACGGCCGCTGCGGTGCTTGGCAGCTATGCGCCCGCCCGGTTGCACCCCGCCGCTGGGCAGAACCGGCACGTCCACCCGATGTTCCCAAATTTTTGATCCAGCAGCTTAACGGCAGATCCTCTCAAACACCTTCACCAGTTCCTGGAACTTGCGCCGCTGCTCGCGCGGATCGTTGGCTATGATCGCATCCTCGACGCAGGTGTCGGCGTGATCCTGAAGGATGAGTATTTCCACTTGCGAAAGCGCCGACCGGATCGCCATGACCTGATGGAGAATATCGAGGCAGTAGCGGTCTTCCCCGATCATTCCGGCTATGCCCCGCACCTGCCCTTCAATGCGGGCAAGTCGCCGCAGTGCTGCTTCCTTCCGGTCTTTCATGTCGGAATCCTTGTTGCAGAGGAAGAACGACGCATGCCGATCAAGGTTTCGCGGAACTTTGCGCTGCTTTGTCGGTTAGCCGGAATACCCCCAACGGGTATTCACGCGCAGAGAGGCGGCCCTCGGCAAGTTGGAGAGGATAAATGCAAAAGCATCCAGCGATCATCGGCATCTTCGGCGGGATAGTTGGCACCGTGCTCGTCGGCATCGCTGTGTGGCTGCTCATCGCCTATACCGGCGCCTACAACGTTGCTGCCTCCCAGCAGCATTTCGATCCTGTTCGGTGGACGCTGGATACGACACGGAACCGTTCGATCGCCAACCGGGCTGGCGGCGCCGACATATCCGAAACCGCGCCTGAAAGCGTGCTGTCGGACGGCGCGCGGCACTACGCGCAAAGCTGCGCCTATTGCCATGGCGCTCCGGGCGAAGAGCCCGCCGAATGGTCGCGTGGAATGCGGCCCGAGCCGCCGCATCTGAGTGAGGCCGCAAGCGAGTGGTCCAAGCAGGAAATCCACTGGATCGTCACCAATGGCATCAAGATGACGGGCATGCCGGCTTTCGGCGCGCATCACAGCGCCAATGAAATCGCAGCGATCACTTCTTTCGTCAGCGCACTGCCGGGGTTGACGCCGGACGACTACACAAGACTGGCCGGTCGCGCCTCGGGGCAAGCGGAGCAGGGCAGTTCAACGCCAGCGGGTTCGTCGCGAGATACGCAGCCCGAAGACGAGTAGGCAGGGAGGAGAACGAGAATGTCCTATATCCGTTTTGGCCTAATGATCCTCACCTCGACAGTGGTGATGTTCGTCCTGATGTATCTCAACACCTATGCGTGGGAGCACGTTTTCTTCTCGGAGACGCGGACCTATATGGCGATCCTAATGGGCGCCACCATGGCGGTGATCATGCTTGGCTACATGCTGGGTATGTACAAAAGCATACCCCTGAACACGGCGATATTTGTCGGCTCCATCATTATCTTCGCGCTGTCGCTGTGGCTGGTGCGCAGTCAGGTCACGGTCTCGGGGCCGAGCTATATGCGCGCCATGATCCCGCATCATTCGATTGCCGTCATGACATCTGAGAGGGCGCAAATTCGCGACCCGCGCGTGCGCAAGCTGGCCGATGAGATCATCGAGGCGCAGCGGCGCGAGATCGCCGAGATGCGCTATCTCATCGCCGACGTTTCGGCTGGCATTGTAGTCGAGAGCATCTACCGGGACCCACCGGCGGAGCCGGGCAGTATCGAGGACGCTCTATCCAACACCCTCATTAGCCAACTCGATCTCGCGCCGATGCCTCCAGCCGAGGCAGGTCGAGTGCTTGGGGCAAACGCATCGTGCACGTTCAATCGCAGCCCTGAAGCCGATCCGATCCTATGGTTGGGCGAGGGCGGCGCGGCGGCGATGAAGCTGAACGGGGTCTTGGTGGCTCTTGAGACGACCGGTGATCCACAGGAAGGTGCGGCGACGTTCTCTGCGCCCGGTACTACCGTCACCGTCAGTCCGCTAAGTGAGGAGGCCGACTGGCGCCAGAACGCAGAGCTTCTGTTCGAGCTCGATCGTGGCCTTAGTGTAGGGTACCGCGGCTTCTACAGATGCGAGGCCAACTGACACCCGAAACATCGGATGGCGGCGATGGCTCCCGTTACGTCCCGACCGCTGCCCGTCGCCGCCTGCAAGCGCCCGTTCAACACGCCCGACGCAGAAGTCACAGTTCATGCGCTCGATGGGAAGTTGTGAGTTCTGGCGTGCTCGTTCAGGAGAAGCGGCTCGTTCATTGGCGTTCCATGCGGTCGGATTCCGTTGTCGCAGTGACAGATGGGCCTTCCAGCCTCTGGAGGGTCAAGGGCAAGGCGATAAAAAGACCGCTTGACCTTCCAGAGCCTGGAAGGCGGATCAAGGGCGCATCCGCTCGAACCACGACGGAGACCCGGATGCAATTCCACATCGAGAACATGACCTGCGGCGGCTGCGCCCGGAGCGTCACGAAGGCCGTCGAAGGCGTCGACCCGAAAGCGAGGGTCGACGCCGATCCCGTCACGAAGACGGTGACGGTCGAATCCTCCGCATCGACCGACTCCATCTCCAGGGCGCTCGCCGACGCCGGCTATCCCGCGTCAGTGGCGTGACCGCCGACCGCCGTCCCGCCGGGAACCATCGTCGCGGCGGGACGGTTTCAACACGAAAGGATACCAGAATGTCATCCGCTGCCGCACGCAAGGCCGAGCTCTACCGGATGGTCACCTCCGAGCACACCTGCCCATGGGGCCTCAAAGCGCTCGACCTCCTGAAGCGGGAAGGATTCGAGGTCGAGGACCATCACCTGAAGTCCCGCGCCGAGACCGACGCCTTCAAGGCCGAGCACAGGGTGGACACCACGCCCCAGACCTTCATCGATGGCCGCCGCGTCGGAGGCTACGACGAGCTGCGGGCCTGGCTTGGCAAGGAGGTGAAGGACAAGGACGCCGTCACCTACACGCCCGTCATCGCGCTATTCGGCATGGCGCTTGCCATGGCCCTGGCAGCCAGTTGGGCGACCTACGGCAGCTTCGTGACCGTGGCTGCCGCCGAGTGGTTCGTGGCCTTCGCCATGTGTCTGCTCGCACTCCAGAAGCTGAAGGACGTCGACGGCTTCGCGACGATGTTCCTCAACTACGACCTGCTTGCGCAGCGCTGGGTTCCCTACGGACGGGTCTACCCTTTCGCAGAGGGCCTCGCAGGCTTGCTCATGGTTTCCGGCGCGCTGATGTGGATATCGGTCCCGGTCGCGCTATTCATCGGCGGCATCGGCGCGGTATCGGTCTTCAAGGCCGTCTATGTCGACAAGCGCGAACTGAAGTGCGCCTGCGTCGGCGGCGACAGCAACGTCCCCCTCGGATTCGTGTCATTGACCGAAAACCTGATGATGGTCGGCATGGCCATCTGGATGATCCTCAAGCCGGCGGGCCTGGGGCACTGACATGGAGACGACAGAGATGGAGCACGGTTCCCGGAAACACGGAAACAGCGGCCACGGCCGCCCGTACCTCATGTTCTGGGTAAACATGATCCTCGGGTTTGTCGCCATATACGTCGTGATGTTCACGATGATTGGCCGCACGGGCGGCTCAGGAAAACCTGAATAAGATACACCGCGGTGACCCTGCGGGCGCCGATGGGCATCTTCATGCTCGCGACCATGCCCGGCATGTTCCCGAACCGCCAAGCGAACGTCGCGCTCTATGTCGCCTTCGCGCTTGCGCGCAGGCCTTGATCGACGACCGCCAGTTCATCGCCTCGATGATCCCGCATCATACCGGCGCGATCCTGATCTGCAGGGAGGCCAGCCTTTCCGATCCGGAACTCGTGACGCTCTGCGACGAGATCACGAAGGCGCAGCGCGAAGAGATCGACCAGATGGAGGTGATCGCGGCGCGACTTCGATAGACTCTATGCGGTTCAATAACGGCCGCCATCCCACTTTCATGCACCCGTGATCGCAGCCTCTTTGAGCGATTCCACCCCCGCCCCGCGTGGCAGGCTCCAAGTGACCCGCGGGAGGACACGATCCGAAAAAGGACAGGAAAAGCTTGACCTCACCGGTCCCGACCAGAGAAGCATGCTGGTGCATTAAGATAACAACAATACACGCGCCCCCGGAAGCACGTCGGCCGCACGAAAACGGGACGAGCGTAAGCTGCCGGGTCGATGGTCACCCACATTCATAAATGAAGCTGGCGAGGGGCGACCAGCAGGCCCTATTTCCGGACCGGATAAGGGATGAACTCCCACTGCTGAGAATGCCCGCCATAGTGCTCGTCGCTCCGCCTGCCGCGCGACAGGCGCAGCGCGATCAGCGCCAGTCCAGGACGAGATCGCCAATGGTCCCTGCCGTGGCCCCCACATGCGACCGGAACACCATCGGGTCTCGCTTGTTCGATGGTGTAGTGGCTTGCAGAAGTTCCTACCGTATACGGACCGACTATCATCGTCTTTGCAGCCGGCAATCGAAAAACGATCAGGAGCAAGCCAGATGATGGCGACAATTTTCCAAGAGCGCCGCCGCACGGTGGCCTATCTGGTTGCAGTCCTTGCGGCGGTGATTGCAGTCTTCGGTATCCTGATCCTGGCCGGCGGATTTTGGCTGATCACGCTTGGTGGATCCTGGTACTACGCGATCGCCGGTATCGGCCTTCTTGCCACCGCCTATTTCCTGTTTCGGGGATCGCAGACCGCAGTCTGGATCTACGTCCTAACCTTCGCCTTCACTGCGATATGGGCTTTCTGGGAGGTCGGGCTGGAGGGTTGGCCACTCGTACCGCGACTGGTCGCGCCGGCCATCATCCTCGTTCTGGTTCTGGCCGCGGCTCCCACGCTGGTGCGCGGTGGCTCGTTGTCAGACGGCAGGCGGCGATCGGTGTCGGCAGTGGTCGCCCTGGCAGCCATCGGCCTCGGACTGGCTTCATCGCCTTGGCTCTTCCCGCGGCCGGTGGCCGCCCAGGCGGAACTGGATACCGCTCCCGGAATCCGATCCCCTCTGGCCCCGGACGAGACGGATGGCGGCGTTACGCCCGCACTCGAACCCGCCGATAACGTCCTCGCGCCTGTAGAGCCGGCGACGGGGACCGAAACCGGCCCGTCCGGGGCAGATGCGAAGCGCGAGCTGGAAAGCGACGACGTCATCAATCCCGAGATTCCCCGCGACCCGGCCCCCGAAGGCCACTCGGACGAAGAGGACCGCCCCTCTCTTGTCATGCGCGAGACCGGCGCCGACTGGCCAGCCTGGGGCGGCTCGATCCACGGGAAGAAGTATTCCCCGCTGGCGCAGATCACGCCCGCGAACGTCGACCAGCTGGAGCGGGCCTGGGTGTTCCACACGGGCGACCTTCCCCCGGCCGAGGCCGAGGGCAAATATTCGCCCGAGAACACGCCGCTCAAGATCGGTGAAAAGCTCTTCGCCTGTACCCCGATGGGCAAGATCGTTTCCATCGACGCCGGCTCCGGCAAGGAGGAGTGGCGTTACGATCCGCAGGTTCCCGTCGATGCCATTCCCTATGGGGCGACCTGCCGCGGCGTGTCGTATTTCGAAGTCCCGGGCGCCGATCCCTACGATCCGTGCGCGACGCGGATCATCTGGGGCACGCTCGATGCCCGCCTGATCGCGGTCGATGCGGAGACGGGCCGGCTCTGCACCGGATTCGGTGACAATGGCATGGTCTATCTGGAACGCGGTCTGGGAGAAACGGTGCCCGGCTGGTACGCGATGTCCTCGCCACCGACCATCGTGCGCGGCGTCGTCGTCGTGGGCGCGCAGGTCACCGATGGCAATGCCGAGGATTCTCCCTCCGGCGTCATCCGCGGCTTCGATGCCGTGACCGGCGAATTCGAATGGGCATGGGACCTCGGACGCCCGGGCGAGACGAGCCAGGCCGGTCCCGAGCAGATCTATACCCGCGGCACTCCCAACATGTGGACCATCGCCGCGGGCGACGAGGAGCTCGGCTACGTCTACCTTCCGATGGGCAACTCGGCGGTCGACTACTACGGCTCGAACCGCAGCGAGCAGGAGAACGAATTCTCGACGTCGTTGGTGGCCCTCGACGTGACCACCGGCCGGCCCGCCTGGCACTTCCAGACCGTGCACCGGGACGTGTGGGACTACGACCTCGGCAGTCAGCCAACCCTGGTCGACATCCCGACGGAGGAGGGCGCAATACCCGCCGTCGTCCTCGCCTCGAAACAGGGCGACATCTACATTCTGAACCGCCAGACCGGGGAATCGCTGTTCCCGGTCGAGGAGCGCCCCGTGCCTCAGGGCGGGGTGGAGCCGGACTATCTCGCCGACACGCAGCCGTTTTCCGCCTATCACACGCTGGCCTTCCCGCCGCTAGAGGAGAAGGACATGTGGGGCATGTCTCCAATCGACCAGCTCTGGTGCCGCATCCAGTATCGGCGGTCGCATTATGACGGCATCTACACGCCGCCGACGACCGACCGGCACTGGATCCAGTATCCCGGTTACAATGGCGGAAACGACTGGGGTTCGGTGGCGGTCGATCCCGTGCGCGGCCTGCTGATCGCGAACTACAACAACATGCCCAACCACAACCGGCTGGTGCCGCGCGAGGAGGCGGAGGAGGCCGGCCTGCGGGCGATCTACGAACCTCCTGCACAGGGCGAAAGCCCGCTCGGCGAGGCCGGGCCGCAGATCGGCGCACCCTATGCGATCGACGTCAATGCGGGATGGCGCGTCCCCTACACTGGGCTGCTCTGCAAGGAGCCGCCTTATGGTGGAATCCGGGCCATCGAACTGTCGACCGGGGAAACGGTATGGGACCGCGCCTTCGGCTCCGCCCGCCGCAACGGCCCGTTCGGCATCCCGTCCATGCTGCCGCTCACCATCGGCACGCCTAACAATGGCGGCCCGGCAGTGACCGCCGGCGGACTGATCTTCATCGCGGCCACCACGGACAACCTGATCCGGGCGATCGACATCGAAACCGGCGAGACCTTGTGGAGCGACGAACTGCCTGGCGGCGGGCAGGCAAATCCGCTCGTTGTCGAAGTCGACGGCCGGCAGTTCGTCATCCTCTATCCCGGCGGCCACCATTTCATGGAGACCCCCATCAGCGACGCAATCATCGCCTGGGCGCTGCCGGAGTACGTGGTACCTCTGGGGGCGGAACCCGGTGCCGACGAGCCTTGAGGGGTGATCGCGCGATCTGGCAGCAGTGGTCGGACGCTAAAGGACCTTTCCGGATCGCCAGCCAATCGGCGCCACACTCGGGTGACGCGCCGGAGCACCCGGAACGTCGTTCCTGTCGCAGATGTCCTTGGTGGCAGGCGACGCTCGGACATGCGCATCATAATCATGGACAACCACCGCGTCTTCGCCGAAGCGGTGGTCCTCGAAGATAGCAAGTTCAGCAGTCTCGGCCGCATCGGGATGACCCGGGATCACCTCGAAGGCTTTGCCAGAACACTCTTGCCCCGATCATATCGTGGTGGGAGCGACCGGCAACGCGACAGCCGTCACGGATATGGGCGCAGCCTTCTGGCACCTGCTCTTCCGCAACGATCGGGTGGTTCAGGCGATGCTGCACAACAGTCGCCCTTGGCGACAAGCGAGAGTTAGCAGCGCACTAACTAAGCCGCACAGTGCGCTTTCCGTCAGGTGCATTCGGCTGCGGCCGTCATTCGTCGCGATTAAGAAATAAGCTCTTTAGATTCCCCTTACTGGAAGGTTATGTTGGCTCGACCTTTTGCATCGGAGGCAGAAATGAACATCGGCGCCGTCTCGGAAAAATCCGGCCTGCCAGCCAAGACCATCCGCTACTACGAGGACATCGGCCTCCTTAAACCCGACCGCGCGGGCAACGGCTACCGCGACTATTCGACCGAGTCCGTACACCGGCTGCGCTTCCTGCAGCGCTCGCGCAGCCTCGGCTTCTCGGTCGAGAGTGCAGGCAACTTCTCGCCCTCTATGGCGACAGCGACCGCGAGAGCGCGGACGTGAAGGCGATCGCCAACGCTAAGCTGTCCGATATCGATAGGAAGATCGGCGAGCTGATCGGCCTCAGGGACATGCTCCGCCACCTCGTCAAGAACTGCCACGGCGACAGCCGACCAGACTGCCCGATCATCGAGGGGCTTGCCGGAGAGGTAAGGGTCCAGTGATACGGCAAGCTGCTCTGGCAGCTGGGCTGCTCCTGGCAGGATCATCGGCGGCGGTTGCGTCGCATGGGGTGGACTATCCGCTCCTGGCCGAGCGACAGGCGTCGATGAAGGCCATTGCCGAGGCGGCGAGGACGATCGACTGGATGTTCTCAGGCAGACTCGATTACGATTCGCGCGCGTTCAAGCGTGCAGCGGAAACGATCCGGCAGCATTCGGGCGAAGCCCTGGTGTCGCAGTTTCCCCCTGGGTGTTTCGGAGGCCACTCGGCCGCAACCGCTGAAATCGACAGGTCCCGCGAAGAATTCGTTGCGCTGTCGAACCATCTGGAAACGTTCGCCGCCGAGCTATCACGGGCGGCGGACGAGGCGCCGGATCAACTGACCGAAGACATGAGGATGGGCGACCGCGCGCCGATGGGGGGCAGCCTGCTCGGACGCAGGCCGGGCAGGGACGCCGCCCCGGACCCATCAACAATTCCGGCAGAGCACATTTTCCACCTCATGCTCGAAGATTGCGCGAGTTGCCATGCGAAATTCAGGCAGAGGGTCCAGTGACGAGCGGCCGCTACGGCGGCTGGCTTGTGGAGCTTTGCAAACCGCGCCTCTTTCCGGACAGGTTTGACTGCGACCGCGTTGTCGACGCGGCCGCTCCCTTGCCATTGATTCGGTATACCCTCCCCAAGTGAAACTATGAAGCGCTCCGGCGAAACACCAGTGATGGGGCCAGCACCGCTTCGGACGGCGCTGGCGGTCGTGTTCCTGCTGCTCTCCGCCTTCCAGCCCGGGCTCTTCGCCGCCGCCGCCGGATTCCATGCCGACGCGGCAAGAACCCTTGCCGTCGGACCGCTGTTCAGGAGACGGCCGCCGCTCACGAGCATAAGATGGGCAGGAAGGAAACGGTGATGAGAGCAGTGCCGCGCGCCCGGCTATTTAACACCGATAGGGTTGTAGCCCATCCTGCCCTATCCCTACTGCGGAGTTTCAGAGACCACGCGTCGGCCAGCCTCTCGCGGCTCCCACGACCATGGCTCAACAGAAGCACCGGGATGGTGTAAAGCTATGCCTGTCGGCGACGCTCGGCGATGTCGGCTTTGCTCTAGCCGCGATTTGGACTGCAAGTGCTTTCGCGCACTCGCATCGACGGATGGAGAGACCTCCCAGCGGGAAAATTCTGAGCTTTCCTTGCGGTTGGGCTAGTGCTGACGATCGCGTTCGAATACTACTATTCCAATATCAGCGTGCGGTGGACCTATTCTGATCTCATGCGGCTGGTTCTACCGCCTGGGACTGAGCTGAACCCACTCCGTCGATGCGCGACCTACCGCAACTCGTGATTTGGTTGAGCCGCCGCTACCTGCCGGGGGGGGGCGGAAAAATGCCCGATCCGGATGGACTAGACGACAAGAGCCTTGCCCTCGCCGATCACATTTGGTTGCATGGCTGCGAAGTCGACGCTTCGTGCATTGACATCTTTTTCGGATTGCTGCGTAAAGCAAGCGTGTTGAAAATTGGCAAATTGAGATTCGTGGGTATTGCGCCGCTTCGCGCGGCGCTTGCACTTGTCTTTTTGATCCTGACCATTGTTCAGCCAGGCCTGTTTGCCTCAGCCAATGCCGCCAATCTTCAGGTTGGCGCCGTCATTGCACAAGGTTTTGAGGCCGGAGACCACAAGGCCGAAGGCCGTAAAAACGGTCACCATGCTGCTGCCGAATCAAAGGATGGCAATTCTCACCATGGTGGCAAGATGGCGTCCGACAAAGGCTGCGAAGTTCATTGCGCGCCTGCCAATGCGGTGCCTGTTGGATGCCAGGGCATAGCATCGGCAGTTGCTCAATGCTTCGTGCCTGCAATCGCCGCCATTTTACTCGACGGCGAATACGCCGATCTGATCCGCCCACCTCGAACCTGATCTGACAGCGCCTTTCGGGGCTTTCCGCGCGTAGCGTCCGGCTGTCAACGCCTGCGCGACGCTGACATGCACGTCAGAATTTTCAGGTTTGTAATGACAATCCAGTATCTCGCGGTGCTTGCATCGCTGTCCGTTGCGGGCTGCACCGCCACGACGCCGCCCGACATTCTAACTGCCTATAATCCCGCCGACCCCGCCATTGGAATCCGCGACACACATCACCATCCGGTAGTTGTCGATTTTAGCCGCCGCGAACCGGTGGATCCGCAAAACTGGCGCAAACTGAACGATGATCTCTCCCCCGCACGATCGGGAGCCGGGTCGTGAGCTCCGGTCTTGTGAGGACGATTTCGGTCGCTTTGTTTCCGTTGCTGTTGGGGGCGTGTACGACAACCTCGATCGAGAGTGCACTCGACCCGACAACATCGTTTACGACAGTTTCGGCCCGGACGACTTCAGTCACCGGAAAGCAGGCGGTCTGGGTCCAGTCGAGAACCGAATCTCAGACGATATCTGAGCGGGTCAAGGGTCTGGTGCGAAACAAGACGATCGGACCGGATGTTGCCGTTCAGGTCGCCCTTCTCAATAACAAGGGCTTGCAAGCCGCCTACGCCGACATCGGCATGTCGGCGGCGGATATCTGGCAGGAATCGATGCTTGTGAACCCGACGGTCTCGGTCGGGCTGATCGGGATCGATCCGGTTCGGACCATCGAAGGCGCGGTGGTCAACAACATACTGGCAATGATCACTAGGCCGCGCCGGATTGCCATAGCGGAAACCCGCTTCCGGCAGGCACAACTGCGCGCTGCCGAGCAAACGCTGCGGCTTGCGGCCGATACACGCCGAGCCTGGATCAGTGCGGTCTCGGCATGGGAGACGGTCTCCTACCTCAATCAGGCCCAGGCGGCAGCGGACGCCGCTTCCGAACTCGCGCAAAAGCTCGGGCAGACGGGTGCGTTTACCAAGACCGGACAAGCCCGCGAGCACGTCTTTTACGCCGAGCTTGCCGGCCAGACGGCCGAAGCCCGGATGAACGCAAGGGCGGCAAAGGAAGAGCTAACGCGCTTTCTGGGATTGTGGGGAAACGACATCGAATACCAGGTGCCGAACGCGTTGCCATCCATTCCGGGCAACGTCCTGACGAAACGCGCCATCGAGGCCGAGGCTCTCCGGAACCGCGTCGACCTCGAGATCGCACGGCTGGAACTCGAGGCGCTCGCGCGGTCCTATGGGCTGACCGAGGCGACCCGCTACCTGACCGACCTTGAACTGATGACCGGTGTCGAGCTCGAACGGGAAGAGGGGGAAGACGGCGGGACGGAAACGACGGCCGTCGCCATCGCAGAGGTAGAGTTCGTCATCCCGATCTTCGACACGGGCAGGGCGCGCATGCGCAAGGCTGAACTGGCCTATATGCAGGCTGCCAACCTCCTTGCGGAGAAGGCGGTCAACATTCGCTCGGAGGCGCGGTCCGCCTATGACGGTTACCGCTCGACCTACGATATCGCCCGCCACTACCGGAACAATGTCATTCCGCTGCGGACGAAAATCGAGGAGGAGGCCGTCCTCACCTACAACGGCATGATCACCAACACCTTCGAGCTGCTCGCGGACACCCGCGCGAAGATCAACTCGATCATGCTTTCTCTCAACGCCAAGCGCCAATTCTGGCTGGCCGACGTCAATCTTGGCACCGCCATCCATGGCGGAGGAGGCGCGGCTACCGCTGAGGACGGTCCGGTGATGGCCGACTCCGGCGGCGAAGGCCATTGAAACAAGGAGAACTTCGATGATCACAAGGCGTCAAATTCTGGGCGGCGGTGCATTCCTTGCAGGTGTCGCCGCATGGACGAAAACTTCGGCGATGAGCTTGCCGGATGCGCCGATAATGGAATCGGCAGACATGCAGCCGCCAATCTTCCCGTCGAGCGGGCCTGATTACCAGCCGGTCGCAACGCTGAACGGCTGGACCCTGCCACACCGGATGAACGGCGCGGTCAAAGAGTTTCATCTCATCGCCGAACCGGTCGAGCGCGAAATGTCGCCGGGCATGACCGCCTATCTATGGGGCTACAACGGTCAGTCGCCTGGACCAACGATCGAAGCGGTCGAAGGCGACCGGGTGCGTATCTTCGTCACCAATCGCCTGCCCGAGCATACGACGATCCACTGGCACGGCATGATCCTGCCCAACGGCATGGACGGCGTAACCGGGCTCACCCAACCTGGCATCCCATCCGGCAAGACGTTCGTCTACGAGTTCGACCTCGTGAAGAGCGGTACCTTCATGTATCACCCGCACGCTGACGAAATGGTGCAGATGGCGATGGGTATGATGGGCATGTTCATCATCCATCCGAAAGATCCGGCCTTCATGCGGGTCGACCGTGATTTCGTCTTCATGCTCAATGCCTTCGACATCGAACCCGGCAGTTATGTGCCGAAGGTCATGGAGATGACCGACTTCAACCTGTGGTGCTGGAACAGCCGTATCTTTCCGGCGATCAGTCCCCTCGTTGTCTCCAAAAACGACAAGGTTCGGGTTCGTTTCGGCAACCTCACCATGACCAACCATCCCATCCACATGCATGGCTACGATTTCGAGGTCACTTGCACTGATGGGGGCTGGACAAGGCCTGAAGCGCGTTGGCCGGAGGTCTCGGTCGACGTGGCAGTGGGCCAGATGCGCGCCTTCGACTTCGACGCAAAATATGAAGGCGACTGGGCCATCCATTGCCACAAGTCGCACCATACGATGAACGCCATGGGACACGACGTGCCGACCTTCATCGGGGTCGCCAAGTCCGAAGTGACCAGGAAGATCCGCCGCGTCCACCCCGAATACATGCCGATGGGCAATCGTGGCATGGCCGACATGGGCGAGATGGAAATGCCGCTTCCCGACAACACGGTGAAGATGATGGATGGATGGGGCCAGTTCGGCGCCATCGAGATGGGTTCGATGTTTTCGGTGGTGAAGGTTCGCGAGGGCCTGTCCGCCGACAATTACGACGATCCGGGCTGGTATGATCATCCAGCCGGCACCGTCGCCTCTGAGTGGACTGGGGACACTCCCGCTCCGGTCAAATCCGGCGACGCAAAAACGATGACCCCGGCGAAACCGCACGGCGGTCACAAACAGGGTTGAACTCCTTCTACGCTTTTATCAACCACAAAAGGAAAAGACATGAGACACCTGATTATGACAGTCGCTTCGATGGGATTGCTTGTCGGCGCGGCACAAGCGGCGGGAAACCACGCCGGTGGGCATGACGAAATGGCGATCGGCAAGCCCGGCGACGCCGCTAAGGCGAAGCGAACCGTTAGTATCACCATGCTGGAGAATGACGACGGTGAGATGCTCTTCAAGCCGGCGTCGCTGAAGGTCAAGGAGGGCGAAACTCTCCGCTTGAAATTCGTCAACAAGGGCGAGACCGACCACGAGTTCGTCATGGACGTCCATGACGAGATCATCGAGCACAAAGAGATGATGGCGAAGTTCCCGGAGATGGAACACGATGACGCCAATGCCATCCGCCTTGCGCCTGGTGCGAAAGGCGAAATCATCTGGACCTTCGCCAACTCGGGTCAGTTCGAGTTCGCCTGTCTCATTCCGGGCCACTACGAGTCCGGCATGAAGGGCGACATCACGGTCAACAATTAATCCACGGAAAAAAGGAAACGATCCATGAAGCTTATCGCAAAAACGATTGCCGCCGTTGTGCTGACACTTCCTCTCGGCGGAGCAGCCCTTGCAACCGAATATACCAAGGGCGAGGTGACCAAGGTGGACTCTAAGCAGAAGAAGCTCACCATCAATCACGAAGAACTCAAGAACCTCGACATGCCGGCGATGAAGATGGTGTTCGTCGTCGCCGACGAGGCGATGATCGAACAGGTCAAGGAAGGTCAGGCGATCGAGTTCGTCGCCGAGAAGGTCAACGGACGGCTGACGGTCACTGAGATCAAGTCTCGCTAAATCGAATAGAAGAGGAAAAAGAAGATGAAGAGCTTGATTGTCACTATGATTCTTTTTCTTGGATTCTCGACGTCTATGGCTCAAGCGAGGAACCATATGTATTGCAATGATAATTTGAATCCGCCGGTCGGAGATTGTCATTCGAACCACGGTCACAGCAACAATACAAAGTAGCAAATGTACTGCTGATGCCGGTACGGCGAATAAAAGTTCGCCGTACCGGTTCGAGCGGAGCGCTAGTATGTAGGAGTGGACTAGGGGAGGGGTTGGCAGAACCAACTTGTTGATCAGGCCCTTTCCTTGGTATGAAAAAAGGTAATCCAGAAACACTTTACGAATGGATCAACTATGCCGAGTTGCTTTAGATGATCTACTCTGTACTGTCGGAAAATGCGCCCGTTGGTGCGAACTGGAAATCTATCCGAATGTTGCGTTCGATGTCCCTGCGCTTCGCGGCCGCGCTGACACTCGTTGTGATTCTCTTGCTGGATCACAGCCAAGGTGGATCTCCGATTTATCTGGCGGTCGCTGGCGCGTATGTTTTAGTGGGGCTAATTTCGGCTGCAAGGTTTGCCTTGTTTCCTGAGCAGCAGCCCCACGCGCTGTCGGCGGTCACCGATGCGCTTCTGGTTGTTGCCGTGCTATATCAGCCAATAATCGCAACCCCGGCCAACGAAAATCATGAGATTACGACATCTGGGCTTGTGGTGGCATTCATCCTTCTGACGCATATCGGACTAACACTCAATAGACGGCATATTTTGCTTTTCTGTGCGATAGTCATGGCATCATGGTTATCGATGCTTGCCGTTATGGCTTGGCGTCACAATACGGTGCAGCCAGGGAACTTTCTCTTTTGGTTTCTTAACCTGGATTTGGCGCTAGTGATCAGTTTCGGGTTCACGGGGCTGTCAGTCTATTTGCTTGTTTCGGATCACGAGCGGGTACGTGGTGAAGCTGCTGGCATCGATCAAAAGCGGCACAATCTGTCGCGCTTTTTCTCCCCACTCGTCCTGTCAGATTTGCAAAGCGCTACTACCGCGCTCGATCTTCAAAGGCGAAGTGCGGCGGTAATGTTCGTCGATCTACGCAACTTCACCAGCTACGCAGAAAATGCCCCGCCGACTGAACTCGCTACGGTGCTGGCCGAGTACCGTAGAATAGTCGCTGGCGCCGTTTTTTCCTATGGGGGCACAATCGACAAGTTCATCGGTGATGGTGTCATGGCGGTATTCGGACAACCTAAGCCGCTACCGGACGATGCGGATAGGTCATTGGCTTGTGCGTTGCACCTTACCGATGTGCTTCAGGAGTGGCGAAGCAGACGTATGCGGGATCAAATGGCTGCCTTTGAATCGACCATCGGCTTACACTATGGGTTGATCGTTGGCGGTGTCCTTGAGAGCGGATTTCATGACGAATTCACGGTAATCGGAGATGCCGTGAATGTGGCACAGCGGCTGGAAAGGCTGGCGAAGAGCTTTGATGCCGCGCTCGTAGTTTCCAAATCCCTGCTGAGCCACGCTCGTTGTAGCAATCCGAAAGGCGAATGGGTGTTCCGGCAATCAGTCACTCTGCCTGGACGTCGTAATCCAATCGACATCGCCTATAGACCGCGCGCTTTTCCTCCCCGCGGACAACATTCGTGTGCGACCCGAGACAGTCCATCGGACAAGTTCATCGGCCCCGGCCTTCCCTTGATCAATGAACCTGTATTTGGTCACGCGACGGCTGCACTCTCAGAGAGGTGCGATAGCAAGGTATCCGAGGTTGGAGAGGCATATCTAATCGGGAGACGCGATCCTTGAATATATTCAGCGTCCTCCTCATTGCGGCGACAGCTAATGCTTTTTCCCAAATATTGCTTAAGTTGGCTGTGACAGATATCGGCAGCAAGCAGTATAAAAATGGCATAGAAAAAATCAAATCGGTCGCGGTGAACGCAAATTTTTGGCTAGGAACAATTCTTTTTCTTGTATCATTATCAATATATATTTACATGTTGGGCGAGCATGAGATCACGCGAATATTCCCTTCGATGGCCATGACGTTTGTTTTTGTTGTAATTCTTTCGTCGAAAATACTTGGTGAACGTATGAATTTTTGGCGCATATCCGGAGTTTTTTCGATTCTGATCGGCAGTGTCTTGCTCAGTTTCGTCGGAGAATGAGCACACCAGGCGATCACAGGACGTCTAACTGGCTTCTGGAATGACACTACAGCGCCCGAAGGAGGTGTTCGGCGGTCTTGTCGTCGCGGTGTTCCATGGCCCTCCGAAAGGCCGCCAGGACCAGGTCAGAAGCCGTGTTTCGCCTGCCCTGGTCATGGTCCGGCCGTCCGCAGCGCAAGCAGGATCGACCATCCGCCGACCAGGGCGAGAAGCGCGCCCGTGGCGACCGGGACGCGGTCGGACCAGCGGGCAAGGGACAGGATCGGCCGCTGGAGAGCCGGAACCAGAAGGCCTGCGGCGACGGGGAGGCTGATCGCCAGACCGAACACGGCAAGGAGAGCGAACCCGATGGCCGGACTCCTCGCGGACGCTGCGGCCGAGCCGATCAGCAGGCCCAGCAGCGGTGCCGCGCAGGCCGGGATGTTGAGCGAGAACAGCGCTCCGAGCAGCATGGCGTTTTTTCGTTCCGCTCCGCTCCCTGGAATACTGGCCAGGCGGAAGCCCAGACGTTTGCTATAGCCGGCAATGTAGATCGCGCCGATACCGACATAGAGCACCCCAAGGCCGATCCACATGGCCTTCTGGAAACCGATGAAGAGGCTGCCGACGAGGACAGCGGCGATGCCGAGCAGGCCAGTGAGGACGGTGCGAACCGTCACGTATGCCGTGGCAAACCTCAGTCGCCGTTCCCAATCAAGTTCGGCTGCCGACCGGAAGAGCACGGCGGTGGAACCGACGGTGCAGGGTTCGACGAAGCCCAGGAGGCCGAGGCCAGCGGCCAAGGCGAAAGTCGCAACGATGTCCATTGCCTATCCTGAGGCTTCCGCCAGGGGGAAGGTCAAGGCAGAAAATGGAGCTTGACCTTCCATCAGGTGAAAGCCTTACAGGTGACGATCCACGGGAGCATCGGCCATGAAACACGACCACGGGAATCACGACGGCCACGGGCATTCGCCCGTCGAACACCGCCACGCGGCACCGGGCGCCGAGCCCGGAGTCACGCGCGACCCGGTCTGCGGCATGACGGTGGACCCGGAAGCCGACAAGCCGACCGCCGAATTCGGCGGCCACACCTACCATTTCTGCAGCGCCTCGTGCCGCGGCAAGTTTGTCATGGATGCGGAGGCTTATCTCCAGGCCACCGATCCCGTATGCGGGATGAACGTGGACCGGGCGACAGCGCGGCACTTCACCCGCCACGACGGCGGAGGGTTCTACTTCTGCTCGCCAGGCTGCCAGCGCAAGTTCGAGGGTGACCCGGATAGCTTCCTCGGGGCGCGCCCGGCGATCGAGGTCATGGCGGCGGGCACGCAATACACCTGCCCGATGCATCCGGAGATCATCCGCGACAAGCCCGGCTCCTGCCCGATCTGCGGCATGGCGCTGGAGCCGATGGGCGTACCGACGGGCGAGGAGGGGCCGAACCTGGAACTGATCGACTTCACGCGGCGGCTGTGGGTAAGCGCCGTGCTCTCGATCCCGCTGCTTGTCCTGACGATGGGCCCGATGGTCGGATTTCCGTTCCGTGACTGGATCGGAGAGAGGACCGCCGTCTGGGTCGAACTCGTCCTCGCGACGCCTGTGGTTCTCTGGGCAGCTATCCCGTTCTTCCATCGCGGCTACGAGTCGTTCGTCAACCGCAGCCCGAACATGTGGACGCTAATTTCAATAGGCGTTGGAGCCGCCTACGCCTACAGCGTCTTCGCCACGGTGTTCCCCGGGATCTTCCCCCACCAGTTCCGCGGCCATGGCGGCGCGGTCCCTGTCTATTTCGAGGCGGCCGCCGTCATCGTCGCGCTCGTCTTCCTCGGTCAAGTGCTGGAACTGAGGGCGCGCGAGCGCACGGGCTCCGCAATCCGCGCCCTGCTCGACCTCGCGCCGAAAACGGCAAGGCGGCTTCACGAGGATGGCTCCGAAGCGGACGTGCCGCTGGAGGAGGTGCAGTCCGGCGACAGGCTGCGCGTCCGGCCTGGCGACAGCGTGCCCGTGGACGGAACCGTGCTGGAAGGCCGTTCGTCTGTCGACGAATCCATGCTCACGGGCGAACCGGTCCCCGTCGAAAAGACGGAAGGAGACGTACTGACCGGAGGCACGCTCAACAAGAACGGTTCGCTGGTCATGCGCGCCGAGAAAGTGGGCAAGGACACGATGCTGTCCCAGATCGTGGAGATGGTCGCCAAGGCGCAGCGGTCAGGCGCCCCGATCCAGGGCCTGGCGGACC